>CAYSPN010000041.1:0-1848 GCA_964432895.1 uncultured Candidatus Kuenenia sp. | reverse complement strand
ACTGGTCCCAGTCGCCCCAGCGGATGTCGTGGAGCGTGTTCTCGACCGGCTCGCCGAGCGCCTCGTGCACTCGCTGCGTGAGCAAGCCGTCGAGACCGGAGCACTCGTCCACCTCGTTGAAGTGCACGAGCGTCTTTCCTTTATAGAGCTTCTTCGAGGAGCCAGCCGCCGTCACGGGCGGCCGCTTCGAGTCGTTGAGCATCCCTTCCACCAGATCGCTGGCCGGCAGGAGATCCTTGAGTCCCTGCTGATACTGGATGCCGATGCAGTCGCAGCCGTAGCGGTCGGCGATGCGGAGAGCGGCCACATACATCTTGCACTGCTGGAGCACCTGGGCCCGCGTCAGGTCGGTGGTTTCGGACTTGCCGAAGTGAAACTGCATCCCCGCTTTCTCGATCCAGCGAAAGACCTCCTTCGCATCGGCGTCGGTCACCTGCGTGGTCTCGTAGTAGAGCGCGCTTTGGCTGAGCCGCTCCTTGAAGACGCCCGTGGCATGGAGCAGGTGATCGGGGATGATGGCATTGAACATCCCCATGCAGCCCTCGTCGAAGACGCCCATCAGGGCCTTGCGATGACGGAGATCGACCGCGATCGTCTCGGCCGCGCGGGCGAGCTGTTTTGGGATCGACACCTTGGCGAACGGCACGACGTGGCTCGTGTCGTGGTGCACGGCGCGGTGGTCGAGCCAGGCCTGCAGGTGCCGGCGGAAGCTCGGACTCGCGAAGTCGTCGGCCCAGAGCGTCGAGTAGCGCACACCCGCCTTCGTGAGCGAGCCGTTGAGGTTGAGCATGCCGACGAGGCCAGGCCATTGGCCCGACCAGTTGGCCACCGTGAGGATCGGGCCGGAGTGGGTCGTGAGCCCCGGGAGCACATGGTTGGAATACTGCCAGACCGCCTCGGCCACGACGAGCGGCACCTCGGGATCGATCGATTCGAACACGTCGAGCCCCTCGCGGGCGCTGGCGATGAAGCCGTGGCCGCGGGCCTTCGAGGGGGCATGGCCCCGCTCCAGCTTCCAGCCGGCGGCGGCAAAGGCCTTCGTGAGATCAGCCTCCATCGCCTGCTGCGCCGGCCAGCAGACCCGGTTGGCCTCCTCGCGGAGGTCGCCATTGGCGACGAGAACCGCGCGGCGTTTGCCGGCGACCGGTGGTTTGGGCGGCGATGAGCGGGCAGGTGTGGCCATGGTCGAATTCCTCGATGGATGGCAGGATAGTCCCAAAAAAATTGGGCCGAACCCCAGGACGGGGGCCCCAAATGGAACCGGACGGTGAGCCGGAACTATACTCGGAGACCGTATCGGCAGACATTGCCGAAATGCCATCGGCCCGTTGCCTGTTTGGTCTGTTGGTTTCGGACCTCTGTTCAGCTCTCGCGTGGAGATCCCAGTGATGCGACGCTTCTCTCATCCTGTCATTGCCCTGTGCTGTGTGGCACCAAGCCTCTGTCTCCTGGCTGCTGCCGGAGCCGCTGAACCTGCAGCCGCACCTGCTGCCGTTCCGGCGACAGCCGCACCAACTCCCGCTGCCAACCTCCCCGCCTTCACGCGGTGGGTGATCGCGGCCGACTATAGCCGCGACGGCGCGACGCTCGTCACCGCCGGCGGCGAAAGCCTGCTCTACCGGCCCGGCGATGTCGTCGTTTGGAAGGCGGATGGCTCGCGTGCGGGCGATCTGGCTGGCCACCCGACCGCGGTCTGGGCGGTGAAGGTCTCGAAGGATGGCAAGCTCGCGGCGACGGCCGGCTACGACGGCCTCGTGAAGCTCTGGGACCTGCCAGCGCGGACTCTGAAGGCAGACCTCAAGAAGCACAAAGGCTGGGTGCGGTCGCTCGATATCTCGCCCGATGGCA
>CAYSPN010000040.1:0-3645 GCA_964432895.1 uncultured Candidatus Kuenenia sp. | reverse complement strand
GACAAGACGCATGGCCGGATCTGGCGGGTCGTCCACGACAAGGCGCCGAGCACGACGAGAACGTCGCTCGCCAAGGCTTCGGCTGACGAACTCGTCGCCGCCCTCGGCGACGACAATATGTTCTGGCGGGAGCGGGCCCAGAGGAAACTCGTCGAGCGGGCGGCGGGCCGGCCCGACGGCGGCCGCGACGTGGTCCCCGCGCTCATCCGGCTCGTCGAGAATTCCTCAGTGGACGCCCTCGGCCTGAACCCCGCCGCCATCCACGCGATCTGGACACTCCGCCAGCTCGGCGCGCTCGAAGGCTCGACGGCCGACTCGCTCAGCCTCGCGCGGGTGCAGTCGGCACTTGCGCATCCGTCCGCGGGCGTTCGCATGAACGCCCTGAAAGCCCTGCCGCGAGACGCCGGCACGCTCGTGAAGCTCTCCGGCTCGACGGTGATCGACGATCCCGCGCCGCTCGTGCGGCTGGCGGTGCTCGAGGCGCTCGGCGAGTGGCCGTCGTCGCCGGAGGCGGCGGCGCTCGTCACGACGATGCTCGCCGATCCGCGGACGCTATTCGACCCCGTGCTCGCCGACGCGGCCACAAGCGCCGCGGCCGTGCAGTCGGCCGGCGTGCTGCCGGCTCTCCTTGCGGCGAAGCCAGCCGAAGCGAAACCGTCGCCCTCCCGGCTCGCCCTCGTCGAGCGGGTGGCCGAGCACGTCGCCCGTGGAGCCGACGGGGCCGCGGTGGCCGCCGTGCTTGTGAGACTGCCCGAAGCGGCTCAGCCGGTCGCGGTCGCCGCAGTCACCGGAATGGCCCGCGGCTGGCCCAAGGGCACGCCCGCGGCACTCGGGCCCGAGGCCGATGCGGCTCTCGTGAAGCTCGTCGATACGCTCCCCGCAGGCGTCCAGGGCCAGGTGGTCACGCTTGCGCAGCACGCCGGCAGCACGGCGCTCGACTCGCAGATCGGCCGGATCAGCGACGCCTTGATCGTGACCACGGACGATGCGAAGGCATCCGATGCCGACCGGATCGCGGCCGCGGAGCGGCTCGTGCAGCTACGGCCGGCCGACACGGCGGTCGTGGATCTGGTCATGCAGCGGGTCGGCGGCAAGGCGAGCCCTGAAATCTCCGCAGGGCTGATCGCCGCCTTAGGCCGCTCGTCGTCGGCTGAGGCTCCGGTGGCGATCCTCGATCGGCTCGCGTCGTTCACGCCGCCGGTGCGCGAGGCGGCCGTGCGCACGATCCTCGCCAACCGCGACTGGGCCGCCACGCTCGTGGAGCGGCTCGAGAAGCGTCAGGTGAACCTGGGCGACATTCCGATCGTGGAGCGGACGAAGCTCACTGACCACCCGGACCGGAAGATCCGCGACCGGGCGAAGAAGATTCTCGCCGCCGGCGGCGGCCTGCCTGCCGCGGACCGCCAGAAGGTGATCGACGGGATTCTGCCGGTCGTGCAGGCCGGCGGCGATGCCGCCCGTGGCAAGCTCGTCTTCAAGGAGCAGTGCGGCAAGTGCCACATGCATTCGGGCGAGGGTGGCAGGGTGGGCCCTGAGCTCACGGGAATGGCCGTCCATCCGGCCCACGAACTGTTGATCCACATTCTCGACCCCAACCGCTCCGTCGAGGGCAACTACCGTGCCTACACCGTCTCGACCGACGACGGCCGCGTGGTCACGGGACTCTTGGCCAGCGAGAGCAAGACCGCGATCGAGATCGTCGATGCGGAAGGGAAGCGGGTGGCGATCCAGCGGGCCGAGATCGACGACTTTCAGCCGTCGCCGAATTCACTCATGCCGGTGGGATTCGAAAAGCAGATCAAGCCCGAGGGCTTCGCCGATCTGCTGGCGTTCCTCACGAAGCGGGGGAAGTTCGTGCCGCTCTCGCTCGAGAAGGTGGCGACGGCCGTGAGCACGAAGGGCATGTTCATCAATCCGGACAACGCCGTGGAGCGACTGGTGTTTCCTGACTGGACGCCGAAGACGTTCCAGGGCGTGCCGTTCTCGCTCGTCGACCCGCAGGGCGACCGCGTGCCCAACGTCGTCATGCTCCACGGGAAGAACGGCTATCTCGCGCCCAAAATGCCCAAGAGCGTCTCGCTCTCGATGGGGTCGCCCATCAAGACGCTCCACGTCCTCGGCGGAGTCGCCGGCTGGGGCTTCCCCGCAGGTGGCAAGGGGTCCACGTCGATGCTCGTGCGGTTCACCTACCAGGACGGCACGGTGGAAGAGCACCCGCTCGTCAACGGCGAGCACATCGCCGACTACATCCGCCGGGTGGACGTGCCGCAGAGCGAATTCGCGTTTGATCTCGACGGACGGCAGCTGCGCTACCTGACGGTGAGCCCGCGGCGTCCCGAGCCGATCGTGTCGATCGATCTGGTGAAGGGGCCCGACGACACGGCGCCGGTGGTGATGGCATTGACTGCGGAAATGCCCTGAGAAAGACAAAGGTGTCAGCCGCAATCCTGTTCGGCACACTGTGTGCGGCCGGCCGGTATCCCCTTGCTTGCGCTTCGGGCTTGGATGAAGAGGGGTTCCCATGCAAGCCCGAAGCGCGAGCGAGGGGATCCGACTTTTTTCACCTACGGCGTGATACAACGGTGGTATGCCCCATCCGCCCCGCCCCAACCGCCGCGTGGCCGTTGTCATCGAGGCCTCGAACGCCTACGCGCGAGGCCTCCTGACGGGCATCCTGCGGCACG
The DNA here is from genome assembly GCA_964432895.1 of uncultured Candidatus Kuenenia sp. GTDB lineage: Bacteria > Planctomycetota > Planctomycetia > Pirellulales > UBA1268 > CAMCQY01. The sequence continues at coordinate 961 of CAYSPN010000040.1, read as the reverse complement.
TCCGGGAGCATGAGCCATGGACGGTGTTCCTCCCGGAGCACGGTCGGGGCACGCCGCCGCTGGAGTCGCTCGCGAAGTGGCACGGCGACGGCGTGATCGCGCGGATCGAGACAGAGGCCACCGCCAAGGCGATCGAGAAGCTGCGGCGGAAGCTCGGGATTCCGGTGATCGACGTGAGCGCGGCGAGGCTCGTCGCCGACGTGCCCTACGTCGAGACCGACGACGCGGCGATCGCGGCTGTCGCCGCCGACCACTTCTTCGAACGCGACTTTCGCCACTTTGCCTTTCTTGGGGACGACCGGTTTCAGTGGAGCGACAACCGCTGTCGGGCCTTCGTGGAGGTTGTGGCGGCGCAGGGACTCGATGTTGCGGTGCTTTCCCACCGCCGCCGCAAGACGGCGCCGGCCGACGACGACGAGGCCGTTGAGGCATGGCTGGCGGGGCTGCCCAAGCCGGTCGCGCTCCTGGCCTGCTATGACATCCGCGGCCGGCAGGCGATCGATGCCTGTCGTCGGACCGGGATCGCCGTGCCTGACGAGGTGGCGGTGCTCGGCGTGGACGATGACGACGTGCTCTGCGGCCTGGCGAGTCCGCCGCTGTCGAGCGTGATGCCGGATGCGATTGGCGCCGGCAGACGGGCCGCCGAACTGCTCGAGCAGTTGATGCAGGGCAAGCCGCTCGAGCGGAGCGAGTGGCTCTTGCCGCCTCTGGGCATCGCCACCCGTCAGAGCACCGACGTTTTGGCCATCGACGACCCGCTCGTGGTGGCGGCCGTACGGCAGATCCGCGACCATGCCTGCGACGGCATCAAGGTGACCGATGTCGTCCGGTCGCTCACGACCACGCGCCGGGTGCTCGAGAACCGGTTCACGAAACGAGTCGGCCACACACCGCACGAGGAGATTGCCCGGGTGCAGTTTCGCCGTGTCGAGCAGCTTCTCCGGGAGACCGAACTGTCGCT
>CAYSPN010000039.1:0-2211 GCA_964432895.1 uncultured Candidatus Kuenenia sp. | reverse complement strand
CCTGCGATGCAGGGGATGGGCATGCGTGTGGCTGGCGGTTGGAAGGGGGGGAATACGATTTCCGCCTACGATGTCGCCGATCGTGGCGCCCTGCGATGGCGGCTTCCCGCCCGGGGTGTGGCCGGCAACGACGCGGCGGTGCCGACCGCGGGTACGGCCTGGTATCTCGGTGCTCCGTTGCCCGTGGGGGAACAGCTGCTCGTGCTCGTTGAGGAGAAGGGCGAGATTCGTCTGGATGTTCTCGATGGCAACACTGGTCGGGTGGAGTGGTCGCAGCCGTTCGCCGAGGTCGACGAGGAGCGTGCGATCGACAATCGTGACAGTCATGCACGGCGGCTCGCCGGCCTCTCCCCCTCGCTCGCTGAGGGAGTGCTCGTCTGCCCGACCGGCGCCGGCGCCGTCGTCGCCGTCGATCTCGCGACCCGCACCCTCCTTTGGGCGCACGAGTATCCGCAGCCGCGTCAGGCGGGGGTGACGGTCCTTCCCAACGGGATCCGTGTGCCACGGAACGGTTTTGGTGGGCAAGCTATGGGGGGAGAGGGTGGCCGCGAGCCACGCCTTGGATGCTGGCTCGATTCCGCCCCGATCCTGTCGGCCGGCCGCGTGCTGCTGACGCCGGGAGAGTCGCAGGATCTGCACTGTCTTGATCTGCGACGCGGGACGACAGAGTGGCGGCTGCCACGCAAGGATCGGCTCTACGTCGCCGGTGTTGTCGAGGGCCGGGTGATCGTCGTTGGCCGGCGGGGCGTGGAAGCCCTCGACCTGGCGAACGGCCGCCCGCTCTGGCAGCGTCCCTTGGCCGCCGACCATGGCAGCCCCAGCGGCCGCGGCATCCTCACGGCGAACAAGTTCTTTCTGCCGCTCGACACTCCGGAGGTGCTGGAAATCGATTTGGCCGACGGTCGCATCGTCAGCCGGTCGTCGGCTCGCGGCAACGCCGTGCCCGGCAACCTGGTGGCCTATCGCGGGGAGGTGATTTCGCAGGGAGGAGACTCGCTCGATGTGTTCCATCAGTCGACGGCCCTCGAGTCGCGGATCGAAACGGCGCTCAAGGCCAATCCCCAGGACGCTTGGGCGCTTCTGTGGCGTGGCCAACTGGACCTCGACCGGGGGCGGATCGTGAGCGGCATCGCGGCAGTTCGCGAGGCGCATGCGTTGCAGCCGACCCGCGTGCCCGCCGGCGTCGTGGCCGCCGCGCTTTTGTTTGCTCTGCAACGCGACTTCGCTCAGGCAGCGCCGTTGTGGCGCGAGGCCGTGGCCTTGAGCGGTTCGCCGACGGCAGCGGTCGTCGCGCTGCGGGCCACCGTCGACGGATTCCTGCGCAGCGGCGATCTGCCTCAGGCATGGGAGGCCATGCAGCAGCTGCTGACGCACTCCGACTCCATCGCGGCGGGGACGACACTCGCATCTTCTCTGACGGCCGACTCGCAGGCCGCTGCTGATGTCCAGGGTATCGACGGTCAGGGAATCGACGGCCTGGTGGTCGATGGTGCCGATTCCCAATTGACCCTCGCTCCCGCGCGGTGGATCCGCGGCCGGCTCGCCGAACTGTTCGCCAAGGCGCAGCCGCCGCTGCGGGCGGAGCTGGATGCGTTCGCGGCACGGGCATCCGACGGCACCGCACGCGATCGGATGACGAGCCTGCGGCAGTTCATCGATCGGTTCGGCAGCCACGATCGTGCCCTCGAGGCCCGCCGACAGTTGGCCGAGGTGCTGGGGGAGGCGATCGAGGCCGGCGGTTCTGGAGACGATCGGCGGGGGCTGATCGTCGAGCGGGACTTCGTGCTGCTGGATCTCGCTCGCGTCGGGAAGCCTGCCGATCGCGACCACGCTGCCGCAGTGCTCGCGGGCATCCGCAGCGGGTTCGCCGGACCACGTGGACGGACAGCCGGCATGAATGCAGCCGGCACGGAGGACGACGCGTGGCCGATCGGCCGGATCGTCCAGCGTCGCGGGGCGGTCGTTCGGAATGGTGCCACGCGGCAGGGAGACGGCGACGAATTGAGGTTCGTGCGGTCGCGGCTGATGAACATTCCGGTGGCGGGCAACGCCGGATCGTTTCTGCCCGGCCTCGAACTCGCATTCGATCAGCATCAACAGTCAGGCATCATCGCCACCGACGGATACGGCCGACCGATCGGCGATCCCTTCGGGATCAAGTCGCGGCCCGATGGCGGGCGGCTGATGCCGATGTTTCAGCCGGGGGGCCTC
>CAYSPN010000038.1:0-9756 GCA_964432895.1 uncultured Candidatus Kuenenia sp. | reverse complement strand
CGTTCGTGGCGACAGTGCCGCTTGAATCATCGTTCCCCGGGATGGTCTGACATGCGATCTGGATTGCGGTTCCGACCCGAACTGCTGCGCACCCTCGAGACAGTGGAGCAGACCGACCGGCTGGTGTCGGCGACCGCGATGGCCGTGGCGAGCGCCGTGATCGAAGCGACGGACATCGCATTGCGAGAGAACGAGGGGGCTGGAGACCGGCAGGCCGCCGAAGGCCCCGCCTCGGTGACGGGCGGCTCATCGATCAAGGAAAAGTCGGTCGGTGATTACGTCACGGCGCTCGACCTGAGCCTCGACCGACATCTCAGCCGGGCGCTCACGGCGATCAGGGCGATGCCGATCATCTCCGAGGAGGGGCCTGCCATACCCGACCTCCATGCCCTGCCTGAGGCCTGGCTGATCGATCCGTTGGATGGCACGACGGCTTCCCTCTGTGGTGAAACGGCGCTCTGCGGCCCGATGGTCGCCTGTCTGGAGCACGGGGAACCGCGCATGTCCGTGATGCTCTCGCTCGATGGAACAACGCTCGGCATCGCTGAACGCGGCCGCGGGGCGGTGGTTCTCCGCTCGAGCGAAGACGGTGCCCACTGGCTGCCCGCAGGCGACTTCGCCTCGATGGGCACGCTCAAGGAGGGCTGTTTGCTCTTCAATCCGCAGAGTGACAGCGGGCGATCCCATCCGGCGTTCGTGCAGCTGCACGATGCGATGCGGACCGGCGCCCACACGATGGCGATCGAGAGTCGGATTCCGCACTCGATGGCGTGTCTGGCACTGGGAACCAAACGGCGACTGGCCGTCATTCATGACAACTCGGCGGCATTTCCGAAGCAGATGGCCTGGGACGTGCTGCCGGTCAAACTCTGGGTCGAGGAACGCGGGGGCGTGTATTGGGGCATCGACGGCCGTCCCTATGACGTCCGGCAGCCGATGCCGATCATCGCTGCCACGCGAGCCGACATCGCGGAGCAGTTGGTCGAGTTGGCCGGGGCCCGCGGGGCATGGTCCGGGTGACTCCCGTCCCGTCGCTTGCGCTCCGGGCTTTTATGGATGCCTCCAAGCCCCCGGCGGAAGCCCGGGGGATCACTGCTGCTGGGCCTCTTCCTCGTCGCCGTATACCGGCGCCGTCCGGAGCACCGAGTGTTCGGGGGCATCGAGCGGTGCCAGTTGATCGTGCCACGAGAGGGATGGCAGGCGATCGAGCCTCCGCGTGGCGACGCGGACCTTGATGCGTTCGTCGCCAGCGCCGCGGTAGATGCCCTTGTTGGGCGGCACGTCGGTGAAATCCCTGCCGACTGCCGTCTTCACGAAATGCCCGCTCACGGGGCAGCCGTTCGTCGGATCGAATCCCGTCCAGCCGACATCGGGCAGCCAGACCTCGCACCAGGCATGGCTCTGCGACTCCTTGTTCTCGCGGTGGATGTAGCCGCTGACGTAGCGGGCGGGGACTCCGTACGACCGCAGGACGGCGATCATGAGGTGGGTGAAATCCTGGCAGACGCCCTTGCCGCGTGTCAGCAGGTGGTCGATCGGCGAGGTGGCGTCGGTCACATCGCGGGCATACTCGAACCGTCCTCGGATGGACTCGGCGACCTGGCAGACCCACATGCCGACCCGCATCCTCGGCGTCGGTCGCAGGTCCGCCAGGATCGGCTCCAAGAGCGGCGTGGACCGCGCGGGCCCGCGGAGCGGCAGGTAGTCGATCGCCTCGAGCGGCAACTGCCACCCGTCGCCGGTGGCCTCGGGAGGAAAAGCCGTCTGGCTGGCCATGGGGCCGATGCCCGTGTCCTCCGTCTCGACGACGCTGGCGGCAAGAATCCGCAGCGTCGTGGGCGGCTTGAGGATGTTGAAGTGGTGCACACGGTTACCGAACCCGTCGAGATAGCGGCTGACCGTCACCGGCTGTCCGACGCTGATATGGAAGGAGTGGCAACGCTGCGTGGCGTCACTCACCGGCTCCATCCGCAGTTCGCAGAGCCATTCGCTCACGGGCTGCGAATACTCCATCGCGGTTTCGTGCTGGATTTCCAGGATCATTGCAGCATCTCCATCGAAGCGTCTCCGTTCCGAGAGCCAAGCCCACAGCCATTCCGGCTGCTATTGCAGGGCGTATTGTTGTTGCAGGAGGGTGCCGATCCGCGCACAGCGGGTGAGAGCGTTGCCGAGGAAGGAGTGCAGCCGCTCGCCGTCGAGTGCGGCGCCGTCGAGATACACCAGATCGTTCAGCAGCCTTCCTACCGTTCGGACCACCTCGTCGTCGCAGCGATCGGGGAGCCGGCCGCTGATCTCGGTGAGCGATTGCAGGATCCGCGACAGGCAAAACCGCACCGAGTGCGGAAAGTCGGCGTTCGTGAGGAGGAACTCCACCACTCGCTCAGGCTCGACGCGGCTGATGTAGAGCCGCTGGTAGGCCTCGTAGGCCGCGCAATTCTTGAGTACGGCGCCCCACTGCAGGTTGTTGATCGGCAGATCGGCGGCATCCGACCGTTCGAGCAGACCGAACTTGGAGTCGAGGATTCGCAGCACTTTCTCGGCCCGCTCCAGGTGCCGGCCGAGCTGGATGAAATGCCAGCCCTCGTCGTGCATGAGCGTTGCCTCGCACACGCCGTGGAAGAGGAGCACGCCGATTTGCGTCTCTTCGCAGAAGTCGTGCGGCGATTCCGCCACTCGCGCCGGCAGACCGGCATCGGAGAGCCGCCAGTAGAGCTTGTTGAGCTCCCGCCACATCGGCGGGCTGATCGAGCCGCGGATGCTGCGGGCGTTGTTGCGCGAGCGATTCACGCAGGACATCACGCTGCCGGCATTGGCCATGTCGAGCAGGAGCCAGCGTTGCACGGCGCCCACAGGATGCTCGCCGTCGCGAATCTGCGGCGGCGGCTGCCGCAGCAACGACAGAAGCGCGTTCCACTCCAGTTCCACTGGATTGGCAAGCACGCCGTGGAGGTCGAGGTCGAGTTGGAAGGTGACATCCACCGCCCGCGCGAGGTGGTCCGCTCGCTCGAGGTAGCGGCTCATCCAAAACAGCGCGTCTGCAACCCGGCTGAGCATGCGATCCTCACGGTGTGCGGGGGCCGGAGGGAGTTCTGTCGGCAAGGATCCACGTGTCCTTGCTGCCGCCCCCTTGCGAACTGTTCACGACGAGGCTGCCCTTGGGGAGTGCCACGCGTGTCAGTCCGCCGGGCGTCACCGTCACCCGCTCGCCACAGAGCACGAACGGTCGCAGGTCGAGGTGACGGCCCTCGAGGCGGCCATCGACGAAGGTGGGGTGCGTGGAGAGTTGGATCGTGGGCTGTGCGATGAAGTCCCGCGGATTCGCCTGGATCATGCGACGGAATTCGTCCTGCTGCTCTTTCGTGGAGGCGGGGCCGACGAGCATCCCGTAGCCTCCCGATTCATTGACCCGCTTGACGACGAGCTTCTCGAGATTGTCGAGCACGTGGCTGCGGTGCGCCGGAATCTCGGGGCGGAACGTCTCGACGTTGTTGAGCAGCGGTTCCTGCTTGAGGTAGTAGCGGATCATGTCGGGCACGAACGGGTAGATTCCCTTGTCGTCGGCGATGCCGGTGCCGATGCTATTGGCGAGCGCCACCGTGCCGGCGCGATACGCATTCACGAGCCCGGGCACGCCCAGGGCACTGTCGGGCCGGAACGTCAGCGGATCGAGGAAGTCGTCGTCGATCCGCCGGTAGATGACGTCGACCCGCTGGCGTCCCCGCGTGGTTCGCATGAAGACACGATTCCCGTCGACGACCAGATCCCGGCCCTCGACCAGTTCAATCCCCATCCGCTGGGCGAGAAAGCTGTGTTCGAAGTAGGCGGAGTTGTACATGCCCGGGCTCAGCAGAACCGCTGTGGGCTGCGATACCGACTCTGGTGCGATGAACTGCAGCACGTCGAGGAGCGCCGCCGGGTAGTCGTCGTTGGGGAGCACGTCGTAGTCGTTGAAGAGCGACGGAAACACCCGCTTGATGACCTGCCTGTTCTGCAGCATGTAGCTGACGCCTGACGGCGTGCGGGCATTGTCCTCCAGCACGAGATACTCGCCGTCGGCGGCCCGGATCAGGTCGGTGCCACAGATGTGGATGTAAATGCGTCGTGGCACGTTGACGCCGACGAACTCGCGACGAAAGAAAGCCCCCTGCAGCACGAGCCCGGCCGGCACCACGCCGTCCCGCAGGATGTGCTGCTCGTGGTAGACGTCCCAGAGGAAGAGGTTCAGGGCGTTGATCCGCTGTGTGAGGCCGGCCTCGACCTGCCGCCATTCCGCGGCCGGAATGATCCGTGGCACCGGGTCCATCGGCCACACCCGTTCGATTCCCTCCTCGGCACGGTAGACCGTGAAGCCCACGCCATCCTGCCGCATCGAGAGGTCGGTCATCGCCTTGCGGCGGCGGAAATCGTCGGCGCTTGTCTGCAGGAGCCGTTCGTGGAGCGGTTGATAGTGGGGACGGGCCGACGGCCCATCGGTGCGGATCCCGTCGAACATCTCATCGTAGGCCGCGCCGAGCTCATAACCTGCGAACAGTCCGTCCTGCGCGGAAAGTGCGCACTCTGTGCCCGAACGGCGGGCAGTCGCCGCGAGGTTGTGGGACATCATCCGCCTTTTTCCTTGCCCTTTTTCCTTGACGAAAACACCGTGTCCGTTAGTCTGCGACTCGCATCGGACCTGGAACACTCCACAGCACTGCAAGTTTCGCGCCACTTTCACGATCAGCAGAGGATTCGATGACCTACTGTGTCGGAATTCGAACCCATCAGGGGCTCGTGTTGGCCTCAGATTCGCGGACGAACTCAGGGATCGACCAGGTGGAAGTGTGCCGCAAGATGCACAATTTTGTGATCCCCGGCGAGCGGATGTTCACCATTCTCTCCAGCGGAAGCCTCTCGCTGACCCAGTCGGTGATGACCCGCCTCGAGCAGGATTTTCGTACCGGCGATGGCTTGGCGAGCGCTGCCAACTTCTACGAGGCAGCCCGCTGCGTCGGGCAGCAGGTCCGTGCCGTTGGAGCCCTCGATCGGGAATTCATGGAGCGGGACAACATCAACTTCTCGGTGAACCTGCTCGTTGGCGGTCAAATCCGCGGCGAGTTGCCGCAGCTCTATCTGATCTATGCGCAGGGCAACCCGCTTCGCTGCACGCGGCTGTCGCCGTTTCTGCAGATCGGTGAGAGCAAGTATGGCCGGCCGATCCTCGACCGTGGCATCCGTTTCGGGGAGACCACGCTTGATCAGGCGGTGACCTACGCCATCATCTCGCTCGATTCGACCATGCGTTCGAACGTGGCCGTTGGTCCACCGATCGATCTGCTTGTCTACGCCAACGACGATCTGGCGGTGAAACGCTACCGCCGTCTCGACGCCAGCGATCCCGAACTCGGCGATATCCGTGCCAGTTGGGAGCAGGCGTTGCGGCATGCGATCACAACGGTGCCGCAGATCGATTTCTCGGCCGCCCCGCCGCCTGAGCAGCTGGGAGTGGCGTTCACCCGTCCGTCCGGCCGCGGCGGTGCGCTGTAGCGTCACCGGCGGCGCGGGCCAACAGACGTCATCCTGGATCGCTCACGCCGCGGCCGGCGCGGAGGCGGCGGGCGTCGGCGTCGAGTTCGCTGATCTGGGCCGTGCAGCGTTCGAGGATTTCCCGTTCGTCCAGCCTGGCGATCTCGGCGGCCGGAATGACTCGACCAAACTCCAGCCGGATGCGACCCGGCCGGGGGAGGAGCCGCGTTCTGGGCCAGCATTCGTAGGCGCCGACGATCGCCACCGGCACGATCGGCACCCCCGCCTTCTTCGCCAGGAGCGCGAAGCCGCTTTTGATCTCGCCCAGTCGGCCCGTGCTGGTCCGCGTGCCCTCCGGAAAGATGACCACGGCGCGGCCGGCACGCAGCCGGCCGATCAGAGACTTCATCGTTTTCACCATCGAAGCGTTACGATCGATGGGCACGGCGTCGAGCGCCGTGATGACCGCCGCGAACGGCTTGAAGTGGTAGAGCGAACTGCGGGCGAGGGTTGAAAGCCTGCGATCGGTCGCCAAACCCAGCAGGAGCGGATCGAGATGGCTCTGATGGCTCGACACCAGGAGCAGTCCACCCTGCCGTGGCAGCGGCTCGGCGAACCGCACGCGGATTCCGAACACGGAGACTCCCAGCGTGCGACAGAGCACCCACAGCAGGTCATACAGCCAACGTCCCAACACGCTGTGCCCGTCGGTACCGGCCGTTCCACCGCGGGCGTCGTCAGGCGTGGATTCCCGGGAATCGTTCATCGCTGCCCCCTGCTGCGACGGCATGCCTCGGCCATATCGGCCAGACGCTGTACAACCTCTTCGGCTGACAGTCCGTCGGTTTCCAGGAGGACAGCATCCTCGGCCTGCCGCATCGCGCCCACGGGCCTCGAACAGTCGGCGTCATCCCGCCGCGATTGCGATTCGAGCACAGATGCAAGTGTCGGGACATGACCGCGGCCAAGCTCTTCGCGGTGCCTCCGTCGGGCCCGCTCCTCGGGCGAGGCTGTGAGAAACACCTTCAGTTCCGCGTGTGGAAATACGACAGAGCCCTGATCGCGGCCTTCGGTGACGACATCGATCCCCTCCGCCATGCGACGCTGGATCCGCTTCATCGCATCGCGCACGGGCGGCGCATCGGCCACCGGTCGTGTCGCGGCCGTGATCCGTTCCGTACGGATTTCCGCAGAGACGTCGCGACCGTCGACGTTGACGCGGCCGTCACGGAACTCGATGCAGATCTCCTCGGCGAGTGCAGCGATGCGGGCGGAATCGTCGAGCGGTATGCCACGCTCCAGCGCCGTCAGCGCCACGGCGCGATACATCGCGCCGGTATCCATGTAGCACCAGCCCAGCCGGGCGGCCAGCGCGCGGGCGGCGGAACTCTTGCCGGCGCCGGCCGGCCCGTCCAGCGTGATGATCATCGTTGAAACTCCACATCAAGATGCCGCCATTGATACCGTTTGAGATACAGCGTGATTGAACGCCCATCGATTGTCACGCCATTTGCGGCCGACGCATGGTCAGCATGATCCGAGAGCCGTGTGCCGGCAGCATCGCAGGGAAAGACCCTGGCCACGTCGGCGGCCCAATCCAGCCGGACCTCTCCCGCACGGCCCGCCGATTCGAGCAGCCCAACCCGCGCCCCCACGACGCGGCCACCTTCCTGCAGCACCGTCCCGGCCGTCAGCCGCACGTTGGCGGCGGTCGCCGGCTCGGCGAACGCTGCCCGAAATGCCTCGGGCGGCGCCTCGGCTAGCAGGGCAGCCGCCAGATCCCAAGGGCGGTCGAGCCCGATTCCCACAGCCAGCCGGTGTGAGACGCGGTCTGCCGATGTCGTCGGGGGCTGGATCGGGGATTCCATCGAGGGCTGGAATGGCAGGATCGAATCCAGCATGTGGGGGCTCGATCGCACGTGCCACGGGAGGCCGCCGGTGAGGATCGCCACGCGCCCGTCCCGTTCGTCCAGGCTCCTGAGTTCAATGAACCAGGGGGCCGTGAACCGTCCCCTTTCGGTGGCGATTGACTGTGTGTGCAGGCTGCGGTGGACTTCGACGTCCTCATTTTCGTTCCAGGCGAACCGGCAGGCCGTATGCTGCTCGAAGAGAGATCCTCTGGGGTGGGCGACGCCTCGCACATCGATGTCGATCAGCGCCAGAGGCAGTCCGGCGACAAGTTCGATTCGCTGCACGAACGATCCCGCCTCGCGGTGCTGGTCGGCGATCAGGCGCCCGCGGCTTTCGATCGCCTCGCCTCGGCCGTGGACTGCAGGAACCCGCTTGATGGAGTCGGCCTGCATGTCCGAATAGACGGCGCGTTCGTTGACGTCTTCCCACGGCTGACCGGCTGGCGGCGACGGACGAGTCGTGCGAATCGCCAGCCGCTGCGACAGCCGATTGCCCCGGTCCGAGGGCCGCCGCATGGAAAGCAGGCCACCCGTCTGCCGGCTCACCTGAATCCGCAGCGATTCATGTTCGAGCACGAGTTCCTCGTCGGTCCGTCGGCCACTGGTCAGCAGTCCGCCAAGACCCCAGCGGGAGCGACTGCCCCCGGCCGCGTCCCGCGGCGCCGGTGCGCCGGCGGGCAAGGATGGACGCGGCAGCACATCGTGAAGCGACTCGCGGGCAGCCATGAGGCGGCGGGCCTCGGCGCGGGCTGCGGCCACACGGTCGGCCACGGCGTCGGGCTGGCTGCCTTCCGCGGAGATGGCCGAAGGGGTGGCGGGCAGCCCAACCGGAAAGACATCCGGCTCGAAGGAGACCAGCGTGCCCGCGGCTGCGGTGCGGCTCACAAGCTCGGGTGGCGTGGCGAATGTGCCCAGCACGGTGCTGGCGGCGCCAATCCTTCGCAGCACGTCGAACCAAGGACTGGCGGTGCCGGCGTGGTGCGCAAACTGGATCACGGCGGTGTGGTCGTGGTCCATGGCATCGCCGATCCGGTCGGGGAGGGCGAGGATCGTCTGGGCGCAGCGGGCATCCAGCGGGGCCCGGGCGACGCCGTCGATGCAGCCACCACCGGTGCCTTCCCAGCGGATGCGGCTGCAGCCCGGATCGGGCAAGGGGGTGCCGTCGAACAGTGTCCAGATCGCCCCGGTGAAGCCGAGGCCGGTCAGCAACTGCGGCAGGATCGCCGACGAACCGCCCGTCTGCTGGGCATACGTGACAGGGACTGTGCCCACGACCTCCCGCCACACTGCCAGCCCTCGTTCGAACGAACCAACGATTTCCTCGGGCGTGCACTCGTCGATGGGCTGTGAGTCGTAACGCCCGCCTGCCGGGGCGATCGTGCCGGCTGCGCACCGTTCCCTCACCCTGGCCAACGCTGCAGGATTGGAGGCCGCGAGCTTCTCAATCAGGCCGCCAGTGGCCAGCAGCGTCATCGGCACCGGCGACCGAAGCTCCCGATCCAGCGAGTCACCGAGCGTCGACTCGGCCAGCAGGACGATGTCGAGGAGCCAGACATCGACGGGATAGTAGTGTGCTCGCGTGGACTCGAGGAACCCGTAGCATTCCTTCAGGGCCGTGCGAGCGGCCTCGTCGTCACCGCCGATCGCCGCTCGGGCCGCCCTCACGGTCGCGTCGGCGAACGCGGTGTCAGTCAGGCCGGCGGAAGACCGCATCCGCTGCGCCAGCAGTTCGGCGAGCAACGCGGCCAGGCCAAGGGCCTGAAATGCATCCGCCAGTTGCTCGGCAGGAAGCTGCTCCGCAACCGGTTGATCGCCAGCCAGCGCGGCCGCCGCGGCTGCGACGATATTCGCGTGGCCGGTGACGCCACGAACCCAGCACGATCCGGCCGTGCAGAGGTGGTCGGACTGCGTGGCAAATCGGTCGTCCCATGGAGCGGGCACGATACCGAGACTGGCGTGGTCAGCCGGCGGCAGGTCAACGCTCGCCCAACGCGGTATGTCGCCGACGGCGGCAATCAGCCAGGGGTGCCACGCCGCCGTCCAGGCCGACAGCAACGCGTCGGCCTCCGCCTCATCCAGCCAGGTTGGAAAATCATGGAGGGAGTGGCAGGGGAGGTAGACGGTGATGCGGTCCGGTTTCATGCCGCCGAGTTTAGCGGAAGCAGAGCCCGCAAAGCGCAGGCGTTAGGCCCGGAGGGCCGGGTCAGCACCAGCGGGCGGAGGCCCGCCAAGCCGAGACGGCCAGGATGGCCGTGCTCGGCGTGAACACGAGGCCCGTTTGACACCCCGCGCACATCACTCATAAAGTGTTGATAGGGAAGTGTTTGATGCGTTTTTGAGTCCC
>CAYSPN010000037.1:0-3689 GCA_964432895.1 uncultured Candidatus Kuenenia sp. | reverse complement strand
AGCGCAGGGCCGATCTTCCCACCTCGGCCACCCTGCTGGTGGCACGTGAGACAGCGGGTCGCGAACAGATGCTTGCCCTTCTCAGGATCGCCCCCGGCCTCGGCGAGCTGTCGGAACCGGGCAAACTTTTCGGCCCGCGCGGCCAACTGGCCAGATGTGACCAGTGGCGGCGCGTCGAGCGCCGGCTCCACTCGGGCATCGCCCGCGAGGGGGCCCCACGCACGGTCGGAATACACCGACACCAGGCTCGGAGGCTTTTTATCGTCACCCGCGAAACTGTAGTCGAAGTCGGCGCGGATTTCGTCCGCCGAGCGGGCCTGGCTCCAGATGCGAAACTCCGCGAACCTTCCCCGCGTGCCACCGTTGGCCGTGCTCCACCCGACTCGCAGGCCTGGGTAGGGCCTTGTTTCCCGTGCCTTACTCTCGGCCTCGAGTTCGCCGTCGATGTAAATCCGGAAAACACCCTCGACGTCACGGGTGACGGCATAGTGAGTCCAAGCATCGGGCGTTGCGGTCGAGACCGCGACGACGATATCGTCGTGCATCTTTGTCCAGACCCGAAACTGGCGGCCGAAGAAGTTCATGTCGATAAGGCCTTCGCCAGCCAACAGGCTGTCGGTGTTGTCGATCGGGGCATCCAGGTTGACCCAGGCTTCCACCGTGAACGGTCCGTCCAGCGCGACCGTCGCACCCGCCCCGGCATTATCCCCGGTGAGCCGCAGCGCGCCGGGAGCGCCGGCCGTGAATGCGGCCCAGACGTCCTCCAGCACGGGATCCTGCCCCAGCACAACCCGCATGTCAGCCAGCACCGCGAACGGCAGCGTGGCCGGGTCGATGTCGGCGGCACCGAGGGCCTTGACGAGAGCGGCCGCTCCTTCGCGATGCCGCGCCAGTTGGGACGCCGCCAACTGGCGCTCTGGAAATGCAAGGTCTCCCCACGCCGCCACGAGCGCGTGGCAGGCGTCGGGATCTCGCGACTCGGCCCAGGCTGCGACTGCTTCACCCCGCAGTGACGGGTCGGCCGCCGTCGCCTCCCAGAGCAGCCGTATTGTCTCCGCGCTGATGCCTCCCATCTCGCGGAGACAGCGGAGCGTTGCCCGCCGCTGATCGGTGCTGGCCGCCGGATCGGTGAGACACCTCGCCACCTGTGGCGCGAGCGACCGCAGCGTGAAGCCCCCGGCAAGTTCCAGCCCTAGGGCCACGTCAGGATTCGTGGCGCCGGCGTTGAGGAGCATTCGGGTCGCCTCCACCACGATTGGCTCGATGGCCGGGCTCGTCAGGCTCGTGCGGGATTCCAGCAGGCCGCGGAGCGTCGGCCGGCCCACCGCCGGATCGAGGGCAATCCGCCGCAGCGCCGCGGCGACCTCGGGGATGTCGGCCTGAGTGGCCAGCATGCGGACTTCCTCGGCATCGAGAGGCCGCTCGATTTCCGGAACCATGCGCGCCAGGGCGATCGCGGCCGTCTTCGGCTCGAGCGCCAGCGTCGCGAGCAGACGATTCTCCACGGGGAGAGCCCGACTGGCAGGCGATTCCAGAAATGCGGCGACGGCAGTCGGCTGCCGCTCGAGGGCCCACCGCGCCAGATACCGCTCGAAGGTGCGGTCATACACAGTCCATGCATCACCCTGCGTGCGGTGGCCGCCGAACTGCAGCACCAGTGCGATCGTCTCGGGATCGGTGACCGAGATCCGCCGTAGCGCGTCGCCGAGCGCGGCTCGCACGCGAGGCGACGGATCAAGCACGAGCGGCCCAGCGAGACGGCGGAAGTCGTCCTCGGAGCAGATTGCTGCGGCGATCCGGATCGCCTCGTGCCGCAGGTTGGGGCTCGAATCGGCGACGAGCTGCTCGAGGAGCGACACCGTCACACCCCCGAGCCCCTCGAGGGCCCAGAGACTGCCCGCGCGGGTGGCGACAGCCGCGCGGCTGTCGGCCGCCATTTCCTGCAGCGTGGGGATGAGCACCGTTGCGGTGCGATCGACGATCTCCTGCCAAGCCAGGTCGGCTACTCGCGCATTGGCGGCGCCGAGATGCTTCGGCAGATCATCCGTCGACACCTTCGCCACGGCAACCGGCTCACGGACAGGTTGCGACGCATGCCTGATCCGCCAGATCCTGCCCCGTATGCGGTCGCGATCGGGATGGTTTCGCGGCACTTCGTTGTGCGAGATGATCTTGTTGTACCAATCGACCACGTAGAGGCAGCCGTCGGGACCGAACTGAATCGCGACCGGACGAAACGCGGAATCAACGCTGGTCAGCAGATCGGGTCCCTTGCGATACGTATATCGTTCACCCGCCCTGTTGGCGATGATCGTCTGGATCTGATTGGTGATCGGATTGGCGACGTAGAACACCCGCTCACCCGGCGTGGCGCCGACGCCAGCACCCCAGGGACCGGGCCAGCCATCGAGGTCGTCCGCGAGCGCGAGACCGCTCAGACCGCTGCCACCCATCTGCGGCGGCCCGAGCGGCGCGGGCATCATCGGTTGGTAGGGCCGGAGCCGGTCGGGTGAGACGGTCGGCACGAGCACGCCGGGCTCGTACGGGAAGATCGGGAAGCCAAGATCATTGGCCTCCTGGAGCCACCCTTCGCCCTCCCTCGAGATCGTCAGACCCCAGATATTGTTGGGACCGGCTGTGACCGGCTCGAAGAGGGAGCCATCGGGGCTCAACCGACCGAGCTTGCAGGCATCGAATCGCACCTGCGTTGTGCCATCGGCGAATGGGATGCCATTTGGTCGCTTCACGGTGGAGCTGTTGAAGAGCCCCTGCGCCAGCAGAATCCAGCCCCCTGGCACCCGCGTGAACTGGTGCGGGAAGAGGTGCGAATCCTCCACCCCGAAGCCCTCGAGCACTGTCTCGAAGCCATCCGCCCGACCGTCGTCGTCCATGTCCCGATAGAAGCGAATCTCGCGACCGTATTGCACGAAGGCGCCGTCACGATATGGGAGCACTCCGAGCGGGATCGCAAGCCCGTCAGCAAAGACGCGCGGCGCAGAAGGCTTCGTGGCCCACGGATCGTCAACCATGAGCACCTTGTCGCGACCTCCCGTCGCGAAGAGCCGCCGCGATACCTCGGGGCTCTCGTTCGCATCGACCGGATACTCGAGTGCGGTCGTTGTCCACAGCCGCCCGCGGCGGTCGAACGCCAGGGCCACGAATTTGCCATACGGATTGACGGGATCCGTGCTCTCGGCGAGCACGAGTTCGGCCCTGAAGCCCCCGGCCAGCTGAAACTTCCCGGCCTCTTCGGCGGGCGAGCCCGGCCCCGCTTGTGCCGCATGGTCGGCCTGCTGTCCGGCGGCGAGCGGCGTGGCAGGGAGGCTCTCGATCACCACATCCTTGACCTCGACAAGCGCCTTGCCGCCGCCATGCACCTGGATGCCGATCCGGCCAGTGAGTGGAATCGCGGCATCGGACTCGACGAAGTCGAGCGCCGCGACGCCGTTGATCCACGAACGGATCGCGGGCCCTTCCGTGCGGATCCGATACTCGTTCCAATCACCCTCCTTGATCGCCGCGGCGAGCGCCTGCGCGTCCTTCGGCTGGCCGATCACCGCGTTGCGGCGGGATTCATCGTAGAGCTTGCCCCACCAGCCGGGGCCGGCGTCAACCTGGTACCCCCGCATCTCATGCGAGTCTTGCACGCGGACGCTGCGGATCTGGATGCCGGAGTTGATGAAGCCTCC
>CAYSPN010000036.1:0-2540 GCA_964432895.1 uncultured Candidatus Kuenenia sp. | reverse complement strand
CAGTGAAAACGTTTCGTTCGATTCGGCTGTCGTGTCGCGGGTGACGAGCACGGTCACTGGTTTCTGCGTCTCGCCGGGGGCAAACGTGAGTGTGCCCGAGGCCGCTGTGTAGTCGCTGCCGGCGATTGCCGTGCCATTGGCCGTGGCGTATTGCACGGTCACCGACTGTGCGCTCGCCGCCGAGAGCGAGACGGTGAACGTGAGCGGTGTCGTCGTGATCGAACTGCCCGTTCCCGACACCGCCGGGAACTGGAACTGCACCGCCTTGAGCGGATCGACCTTGGCGGTGTTCACCGTCTTCCAGTCGTCGGCCAGAATGCCGCCTGTGTCGCCCGAGTTGGGATTCCACGACCAGTAGGTCCAGGAGACGCCCTGCTGGCCTGCTGCCAGATCGACCGATCCGTTGCCGTCGAGATCCCCCTTCAGATAGCTGACCATCTTGGAGTACCAGGCCCGGTCGCTGGCCGTGGCGAGTGTACTCCCGAACTCACCCAGCAGGACCGGTGCGGTGCCGGTGCGGAAGAGATAGCCCCAGTTCTTGTCCCACACTTCCGGCAGGTTGTTCGGGTAGTTGGGGTCGCTGAAGTATTTCTGCTGGTAGACGCTGGCCGGGTAGTCGTGGGCCGAGTAGACGAGCCGCCCGGCCGTATTCAGCCGGACCGGTGCCGTGCCGGCATTCGAGAGATTGCCGCCCCACCAGTAGCTGCCCGAGGAGGCGGTCTCGATGCCCTCGACGATCACGAGCAGGTTGGGGTTGGCGGCGAGCACGGCGTTGCCCCCCCGCTCCGCGGCCAGCCGCCAGTCGTTCGCGCCGCCGTCGCCCCACGTAGCCGGCCCGTGCGGCTCGTTGTGGAGATCGATGCCGATGACGGTCGAGTTGCCCGCATAGCGGGTGGCCAGCATCGTGAGGTTGCTGATCCACTTGCTCTCAGGGTACGCGGAGGAGTACCAAAGGCCGGAGGCATTAGCGCTGTTGCCAGCCTCCGAGCGGTGGTGGTCGAGGAAGACCTTGAGCCCGATCTGCCCGGCATAGGCCACGATCTTGTCCATGATCTGCAGGCCGCTCTGCCCCTGCAGGTCGGCGTTCTTCGAGAAGTCGATGCTGTTGGGCGTGCTGCCCGCATCGAAGAGCTGGTCGCTGTAGGGCAGGCGGATCGTGTTGAAGCCGAGCGACTTCATCTGATCCATCATCTCCTTATAGCCGCGGGACCAGAGGCCGTGCGGGGCGAAGTTGGACGTCTCGAGGCCGAACCAGTTGACGCCCGCGATCCGCACCGCCTTGTTGTTGGCGTCGAGGATCTGGCTGCCCGACGTGTGCAGGTAGCCATTGGCCACGCTCGTCTGCGGGTTGCCTTCGCTCACGGAGATATCGCCGATCGTGATGCCTGGGAGGGTAACCGGAGTGACTGGAGTGACCGGATTCACTGCGCCGGTGATCGCCGGATCGCTTCCGTAATCGCCCCAGGCGAGGCTGAAGCCACCGGCGGACATCGCCGGAATGCCCGTGTGGAAGTTGGAAAGCTGCCCCGTTGGTCCAGGATTGTCACGGTTGAGCGACCACATGGAGAGCATGCCCAGTCCCTTGGCGCGGGCAAAGGTTTCGAGGCGATCGGCATCCTGCAGAGTGAAGACCTCGCTGGTGACGTCGTTGACGCCGAGCATCGGAGTCACGCCCAGTTGGTTCCAGCCGAACGTCTGCCCCTGGCTCGTGAACAGCGTGGTCATCTGCGCGAAGGTGGCGTTGGCGGCGTCGATGGCATACTCGCCCATCGATTTGAGCTGGGGCGGAGCGGCGCTGTCGCCGTAGTCCATTGCCATCACGTTCACACCGTCGACCTTCACGCCAGCCACGAGGGCGATCTTCACCACGTTCACGCCATCCAGCGTGAGCCCCTGCGGCAGCACCGGCAGCGTGAACCATACGCCCAGATTTGGCCGGCTCTTCTGCACCATCGCGATGGCGTCCATCTGGAGCTTGAGCGTCTGCGGTTCGGCAACGGCGGCGCCCTCGATGTCGAAGTCGAGCTTGTTCAGCTTGAGCGTGTCGACCATCTCCCCATAGGCCGTTGCCAGAGCCGTCGCGCCGAGGCCTCGCCGGGCATATGACTGCGCCAGGGAGATCCCTGCCGCTCCACCCAATGACACCATCACATCGCCGCCGGCTGCCCGCAGGGCGTTGATTTCAGCGCGGATGGCCAGAGCCTGTTCATTCGTACTGTCGAGTGTCAGGACGTCGTAACCGGCCCAGGCCAGCTTTCCGCTGGGGCTGGCCTGCATGAAGCCCAGCGTGAGGAGCCCCACCCCATACTTCTTCGCCAGGCCGTCGAGATCAGGCACGGGGTACTGCCCCATGTCGACGTAAGGAGCGAAAAACTGCTCCTTCCACAGGTCGCCGTTGGTGGGCGTCGTAGGTGTAGGAGTTGGAGTGGGCATCGTGCCGTGATCGTGGCCACCCGGCTGGGTCTGGCCGATCGATGTCTGGGAGCCGTCGGTGACCTGGCCTGCGGGAGCGGTCGGCGTCAGCAGTGATGCTCGGCTGA
>CAYSPN010000035.1:0-5966 GCA_964432895.1 uncultured Candidatus Kuenenia sp. | reverse complement strand
AGTTGGCCGCCCAGTTGGTGATCCAGTCTCCAGCGGCGTTGCCGCCATGCCCGGCCGGCGCAACCTGCACGACCGCCGTCGCGGCTGCGAGCAGCAATGCCGTGATCACGCAGAGCACGATGCCAGGCCGTGTCCGTTCGGCGAACCAGGCGATGCTCGCCATCCAGGCGGTGACGGCAGCCGCGGTCGGCAGCAGCCAGCCCGGGGCGGGGAG
The DNA here is from genome assembly GCA_964432895.1 of uncultured Candidatus Kuenenia sp. GTDB lineage: Bacteria > Planctomycetota > Planctomycetia > Pirellulales > UBA1268 > CAMCQY01. Next base: position 5,752 of record CAYSPN010000035.1, on the reverse strand, counting down.
CACCTGTCCGCAGAGCAAGGCCGCAACCGTCGCGAGCCCGAGCACAACGAGCATGTTCACGCGGAAAAAACCGGCGGGCACGAGCGCCGACGGCGTGAGCACCAGCGCCACCGACAGGCCCCAGCCGAAGCGGCAGAGAAAATCGACGAGCAGCCTCATCCGCACGACTCCGCGGCCGACGCAGCGCAGGTCATTGCGGTCGACCTCCGTATATCAGCGACATCACCTCGGCCCTGCTGGAGATGTTCGACCGGAAGAGGCCCTTCATGGCCGACGTCACGCAGACGCTGCCTGGCTTCCGCACGCCGCGGATCGTCATGCAGGTGTGCGAGGCCTCGACCACCACGGCCACGCCCTTGGCACCCAGATCGTGCACGAGCAGGTCGGCGATCTGTTCGGTCATCCGCTCCTGCACCTGCGGGCGATGCGACAGGGCCTCCACCACGCGGGCCAGTTTGCTCAAGCCCAGCACGCGGCCGTTCGGCAGGTAGCCGATGTGGGCATGGCCCATGAAGGGAAGGAGGTGGTGCTCGCAGACGCTGTTGAAGGCGATGTCGCGGACGAGCACGATCTCGTCGTATTTTTCGGTGAAGGCCTTGCGGAGATGCACTTTTGGGTCGGCGTGCAGCCCGCTGAACATCTCGGCATACATGCGAGCCACGCGAGCCGGCGTTTCGAGGAGCCCCTCACGATCAGGATTTTCGCCCACGGCCAGGAGAATTTCCCGCACGGCCCGTTCGATTCGGGCGTGGTCGACGGGGACGCCTGTCGAGGGACCGGCAGCGCAGCCGTCAGGGCCCGTGGCATCGGCGTCGCAGGAGGAGGATCCGGTCTTCATGACCCGAATGGTACCACAGCCCTAATTCACGCTGAAGTCGGGCGGGAATGTGCGTCCACCGCCGGCTGCGCCGCGGGTCTGAATGGCTTCCATGAGGAGCCGCACGCGGCGAAAGACGTCGCATTCCGCCAAGAGCCGCAGCTTCGTGCCGAGGTCGAGGTCGAGCGTGTAGGAGACGATGTCGCTGAGCATGCCGAGCGTGATCTGGCTGCCCAGCAGCTGGTCGAGCTGCTCGTAGGCCTGCGGAATCTTCGGCATCGACCGTTTGAACGCGGCGAGCAATTGTTGCTGCAGGCCGGCGGCCGAATCGCCCGTGGCGTCGTCCGGCTCGTGGTCTTCGAGAAGCTCCGACTCGACCACGCGGAATGGCTTCGTCGCCGGCAGTTCGTGGATGAGTCGCAGACGGCGCACGCCCAGGAGCAAGACGTTGTAAGTGCCCTGCGGTGTTCGCTGGTGGGTGGCGATCCGGCAGAGGCAGGCGGTGGGCTGTAGCGTGGGGCGGTCATCGTAGTGCTGCTCCCATCCGGGAGCCAGCAGCCCCAGCGCGATCAGGCGGTCGTCTTGAATCGCCTCCTCGAACATCGCGAGATACCGAGGCTCAAAGATGTGGAGCGCCTGCATGACGTGCGGAAACATCACGAGGTTGGGCAGCGGAAAGACGCGTGCTTGCCCGGAAAACTGCTCGGGTGAGAAGGCCAGGGGTTCGTCAGACATGGTGCGGATCACTCGGCCGGGGGTGGCGGGTCGAGGTGAATTTCGGGCAGGAGTTCGGGGTTGAGCTCGATTGAGGGGAAGTCCTCGGTGCTGGCGGCCACGTCGGCGAGGCAGGTGTCAAACGATGCCAGGAAGCCGGCCACGTCGAGCCCCAGGTGATGCGGAACGTAGGGTTCGAGGTAGCCGTGCACGCTCGTGTGGAGTTTGCGGGCACCACGGATGTTGCCGTTGCCAAAATGATAGAGGGCCACGGCAGCCTGGATGAGTCCCTGATAAAACTTTCGCGAAGGCCCCCGGTATTCGGTCCAGAGTTCCTCCCAGACCTCATGGCTTTCGTAGTAGTCGCACTCGTTGAATTTCTCGATGCCCTGGAGATACAGGGGCTCGTAGGCGGGGGCGTCCATGGGAGGCTCACGGGAGGTGCATGTGAAAGCAACCAATAGTAGCAAGCGGGCTGGAAAACAGGCGGGGCAGGCGGCCCGGGACCAGGGGGCTGCCGTGGCGCGGCGGCTGGCTCGGGGCTACCCGCAGGCCCATTGTTCGCTCGATTTTGCCAGTCCCTTTCAGCTGCTGATCGCCACGATCCTCTCGGCCCAGTGCACCGACAAGCGGGTGAACGTCGTGACCGGCGGCCTGTTTGCCCGCTGGCCCACGGCCGCGGCGTTGGCCACGGCGAGCCAGGCGGACGTGGAGGCCGTGATCCGCTCCACAGGGTTTTTTCGGGCGAAGGCCAAGAATATCCGCGGATGTTGCGAGGCGCTCGTGGAACGGCACGGTGGCGAGGTGCCCCGCACGCTCGAGGAACTCGTGCGGCTGCCGGGCGTGGGCCGCAAAACCGCCAATGTCGTGCTCGGCAGCGGATTCGGTCTGCCGTCGGGAGTGGTCGTCGATACCCATGTAGGCCGCATCTCGCGGCGGCTGGGGCTGACCCGCCATGCCGACGCTGTGAAGGCCGAACGCGACCTGATCGCCGCGATCCCGAAATCGCACTGGATCGCGTTCAGCCACCGTCTGATCGAACACGGACGCACGGTCTGCACCGCCCGGCGGCCGCGGTGCGAGAACTGTCCGCTGGCCGACCTCTGCCCGTGCGTTGGCGTCAAGCCCGCCACAAAGAAACGCTGAAAATCGTCGGTGACTGCCCGATCATGCGGCGAGAAAAATCTCAGACGTCGGGTCATGGGCACTCAGGCCCACAAAGCTTACAATCGCGTTCCTCATCGATAGCGTGTGTGGCCTGCTTCGCGTTTCTGATTACTCCCGGTCCGGTGCGCTCCTTCCCAGGGAACCATCCATGATCCTCTCCGGCAACGAGATCAGGCAGCAGCTCGGCACCAACATCATCATCGAGCCGTTCAACGAGGGCCGGCTCAACCCCAACAGCTACAACCTCTCCCTCCACGACGAACTGCTCGTCTACGAAGAGGTGGTGCTCGACATGCGGAAGAGCAACCGCGTGGAACGCATCCGGATTCCGGAGGATGGTCTGGTGCTCACGCCCAACCAGCTCTACCTGGGCCGCACCGTCGAGCGGACCGAAACCCACAACTACGTGCCGATGATCGAGGGCCGCAGTTCGATCGGTCGGCTCGGCCTGTTTGTGCACGTGACCGCCGGTTTCGGCGACGTCGGCTTCTGCGGCTACTGGACCCTGGAGATGTTTGCCGTGCAGCCGGTGAAGATCTATCCAGGCGTGCCGATCTGCCAGATCTTCTTCCATGAGATCGCCGGCGACATCACCGAATACTCCAGCGAAAAATACCAGCACAACCGCGACATCCAGCCGAGCCAGCTGTTTCGCGAGCTGGGGACCACGCCGGACGGCAGCCAGCAGCTGCACCTGGAATTCGCGAACGACCGGCACGGTGCGGCGGCGCCGGTATCGGGCCGCCCGGTCCGGACCGCGGCGCCGACGGGCGCGGTGAGGTAACGCGGCGATGCTTCAGAAAGTTCTTGCCTGGTCGGCCCTCGCTCTGGCCCTGCTCTTCGTCGTGCTGTCGCTCACGATCATGTTTGCGGGCGGCTCGCTCGGGGCCTCGGCGCTGACGCTGGTCGCTCCGATCGCCATCGGTTCGCTCGCGGTCTCGATCCTGCTGGCCGTGGCCATGCTGGTGGTGTCGCTGGTCCAATGACCGCGTCTGTGCGACACTCACCGGCCCTACCAGCTCACGCTTCATCAGAAAGAGGATTGCCCCGTGCTGAGAACTCACACCTGCGGCCAACTGCGACCGGACAACCTTGGAGAAGCCGTCTCGCTCTGCGGCTGGGTTGATCGTGTCCGCGACCACAAGGGCGTGATCTTCATCGACCTTCGCGACCGCTGGGGACGCACGCAGGTGGTGGCGGGCCCCGACAGCCCGGCGGGTGTGCTTGCCGCGGCCCGCGCGGTGCGGCCGGAGTGGGTGATCCGCGTGCAGGGCACGGTGGGCATGCGGCCCGAGGGCACCACGAATCCGAAGCTCGCCACGGGCGGGATCGAGGTGGCCTGTCACGAACTCGTCGTGCTCAATGAGGCCGAGACGCCGGTCTTCCAGCCGGGGGCGACCGACCTGCCGGGCGAGGAGGTGCGGCTCACGAACCGCTGGCTCGATCTGCGGCGGACCGCCATGCAGGAAAATCTTTTCCTGCGGAGCCGGATGGTGAAAATCATGCGGGACCACTTCGATGGTCTTGGCTTCATCGACGTGGAGACGCCGATGCTCGGGCGGAGCACGCCGGAGGGGGCGCGGGATTACCTCGTGCCCAGTCGGCTCGACCACGGCTCATTCTTCGCGCTGCCGCAGTCGCCGCAGCTCTACAAGCAGCTGTTGATGATGGCTGGCTTCGACCGCTACGTGCAGGTGGCGCGGTGCTTCCGCGACGAGGATCTGCGGGCCGACCGGCAGCCGGAGTTTACGCAACTCGACGTGGAGATGTCGTTCGTCGAGGCGGACGACGTGATGGGGGTGATCGAGGGGCTCGTGAAGCGGACGGCCCGCGAGATCCTCGGCCTCGACGTGACACTGCCGCTGCCGCGGCTCTCGTGGGACGAGGCGATGGAGCGGTTTGGGCACGACGCGCCCGATCTTCGCTACGGTCTGGAGATCGTCGACCTGACGAGCATCGCGGGCGAGAGCGACTTCCGCGTCTTCCGGGCGGCGGTGGAGGCGGGCGGCCGCGTGCGTGGCATCCGGGTGCCGGGCGTGGCGGAGCGATTCTCCCGCAAGGATCTCGACACCCTCACGGCCGTGGCCATGGAGGGCGGTGCCAAGGGGCTCGTCTGGCTGAAGGTGGAGGCTGAGGGCGGGTGGGCCGGGCCGGTCGCCAAGAACCTGGTCGGTCCGGTGGGCGACGCGCTGCAGAAAAAGCTCGCGGTGGAGCCGGGCGATCTCGTGCTGATCGTGGCCGATTCGTTCGACGTCACCTGCAAGGCGTTGCACATGCTGCGAAAGCGGCTGGGGGCGGAGCTCAAGCTCTACGATCCAGACACCATGCATTTTTCGTGGGTGGTCGATTTCCCGATGTTCGCCCGCGACGCGGAGAACGGCGGCTGGGCATCGATGCATCATCCGTTCACGGCGCCTCGGCCTGCCGATCTTGAGATGCTCGAGAGTGATCCGGCAGCATGCCGAGCGGTGGCCTACGATCTGGTGATCAACGGCTCCGAGGCGGGGGGCGGCACGATCCGCATTCACGACGGTGCCACGCAGGAGAAGGTGTTCAAGCTGCTCGGCATCTCGCCGGAGCTGGCCCGCGAGCGATTTGGGTTTCTGCTCGACGCGCTGCGGAGCGGGGCCCCGCCGCACGGCGGCATTGCGCTCGGCATCGACCGCTGGGTGATGCTGTTTGCGAAGCTCGATTCGATCCGCGATGTGATCGCCTTTCCGAAGACGCAAAAGGCGAGCGACCTGATGACGGGCGCACCGGGCACGGTGGACACCAAGCAGATGGTGGAGCTTGGTATTCGCGTGATCGTGCCGCCGCCAAAGCCCGAAGCACCACAAGCGGGAGGATCATGATTGACGGTGGCATCGTAGGATGCGATGCAGAGGCCGAGGAAACCCTTTGGCGTTTCCTCCGGCCGACCAAAGTCGAAAAAGGCCAGGGATGGCTTTTTCGACGTAAACTGGCATCGTAGGATGCGATGCAGAGGCCGAGGAAACCCTTTGGCGTTTCCTCCGGCCGACCAAAGTCGAAAAAGGCCAGGGATGGCTTTTTCGA
>CAYSPN010000034.1:0-5035 GCA_964432895.1 uncultured Candidatus Kuenenia sp. | reverse complement strand
TCGCTTCATTCTGTACGGTTGTTGAGGGGATGGGCTCCGCGGGTTCAGGTTCCCGCACCAGCACACTCCGTGTGCCGGGAAGAAGTGCCGCGGCGGCAGGCGTAGGAATCACCTCCGGTTCGGGCAGCGGGACGGGCGTGGGCACCATCTCGTGATGCTCCATCTGCGGAGGGACGATGAGCCTGTCGTCATAGCAGGGGCCGCCAAGCGGCAGGGGAACGGTGTCGGATGGGCGTGTCTCCCGGTCGTCGACTGGCGGCATCTCACGGACGACGTTGTCCATGCCCGACTCCGTGCCCATCGTCCCCTCGCATCCACACGCACAGGCGTTGCAGGCATTGAGGGCCTGTTCGGCAAGGTCCCTGACCCGCTTGCTCGGCTCGAGAAAGCAGCCCATGTCGTCGCGACCGTAGGCCAGTTTCATCAGTTTGTCGCGCATCTCGGGGCTGCAGCACGAGCCCCGCCTGTCGGCACACGGGCAATCCTCCTTCGTAGGATCCTCGCACTCGTCGCCAAGCATGCTCTTCATGGCCTTCTTGAGCTTGTGCTTGTGCTCTTTGGGCGGCGCCTTGCCGCAGAGGCGATCGAGGGCATCGCAGAACTGCTTCTCCATCGCTTTTTTTGCATCCGCACAGCTCTCGCTCATGCCCTTCGTCTTGCGGGTCTCCTTCTTCTGCTCGCGCGATTGGCAGACCTCGGCCGTCTGCAGCACGGCCTTCACGGCCTCATACCGGACCTGCTCGTCGGGGTCGTCCATGGCGGCCATGAGCGCGGGCATGACTTCGGGATGCTCCGGCGTGCACCCGAGGCCGGCGAGGTATTTGAGCGCGGCTTTTTTCTTGCAGATCTCGTGCTTGGCGGCCTTGGCCTTGGCGGCGGCCTGGATGGCCGGATTGCTGGACTGCTGGGCGGCCGCATTGGTGCCGAAGGGATTGGGCACGCCGAGAAAGCTCCAGACCGTCGTTGGCGTGCCGGTGGTCTGGGCCTGTGCCGACGGTGCGCAGAGCATCACGTGGCCAATCGCGATGGCCAGCCCCGCCACGCATGCGCGGGTGCGCATGGAGAGCGTCGTCCGGCCACGCTGGCACAGACCTGCTGGCAATTCCATTCGATTGATGTCCCCCTCACCGCCCTAGCGTCGGCCCCGCAACGCGTTTGCCGGGTCGACCGCCGTGCCGCTTCTATCAACATCGTCAGGAACCACCGGCGTCATGCCTGCGCTGTGTGGCCGGATCGATTGCAGCCAACATCGCGATTGTCATTCGCGCAGCGGTGATAATGGATCTGCCGGTCATGCCGGCGGTGCGATCGATACCGGGAACGTCGGCCCTCTCCCCGGTCAATGCTGTCGCTACTTCAGTTCCAGCGTCACGCTGGCTGCGGGGGCGGGGGCCGGCTCGACCGTGACGGGAGTCGGCTCGGCCTTGCGGATCTGATTGCGGACGGGCGCCTGCACAGAAACCTTGTATTGGCCGGGTTCCAGGTCGTCGAAACGGAATACTCCACCCTGGGCGGTGCGGGCAGTCCGATCGCCCCCGGGGCCCGTCAGCGCGACCGGCAGGTTTGGTTCGCCCCTGCCCGCCAGCATGACCTTGCCGGTCAGGGAATTCAGCTTACTGGCCGCTTCGGCGGCCACCTCCAGCCAGATCCGCGCTGGTGGATCGGAGAGTCCCACCGCATCGGTGGCCCGCACCAAAACAGGCAGCCGTACGCCGAACGGAAGCTTTGCCGAGTCGATCCGCAACTCGTAGTTGACACCGCCGAGCCAGACAGCCGGTTGCCATTCCTTCGGCGTACCCTTGCCCTCGACATCGATTGCCCACTCGACCGACTTCAGTCCGGAGACGCCGGGCCGGCGGCGTTCGGGCGGGATGAGGTAGCCGTCGGACGAATCGTCCGAGGCTTGAATGGGCACCGCGACCGGCTTGCCCACGGTGGCCTGCACGGCCGTCGGCACCACGACGACCGGTGCCTGGCCGTCGAACACCAGCATGCGCGAGTCGACGAGGGCTGACTGGAAACCGGCGATCACGAGTCTGGCCTCGGCTGAGACGTCGACATTGGCAAAGCCCTCGCCCGAGGCCGCGACTGTCCAGTCGTCAACCAGGGTCTTGATCCCAAGCGACGTTCCCGCTGGCGGAGGCTCGAGCGTGAATGTCACCTGCCTGTCGTGGCCACCGTTCCAGACGGTCCGCTCCTCGCCGCGATCTCCCAGGCCGGCGCCGATCTGTCGCAGAACGATGGCAACGGAACCGCCGACGCTCTCGCCGCCGAGGAAGGTGTCGGCTGGGGCATCGACGGCGAGTCTCATCGGCACCGAGGTCACCGGTGCCTTGAGCAAGGTCGTGCCGGCCGTGGGGGCGAGGATGCGGATCTGCCGCCAGTCGTGCTGTGGCCCTTGGGGCTGCATGTCTGCAGCCGATGAACAGTCAACGGCGAAGTTGAACGCGCGGGGATACCCATCGACGTCGAGCGAGAAGCGGGCGGTGCCCTGATCGGGTCCATTCCACGAGGCGACGACATCGTTGGACGGCACGGTGGCTGTCAGCACCGCGCCCGGTTTCCGTGGAACGACCAGGCGGACGCCCGACGATGGGGCTCCTCCAGGTGTGGAGTCGCCTTCGAGCCCCCGGAGTGTCACGCGGGTTCCATCGGGCGGCAGGAGCTTTGCGTTGCCGCCGACTGGTTCGAGCGACACGGTGATGGTGCGGCCGCGCTGGTCATATCTCGCCACGGCCGAGATCAGGTCTCGCGGGTGTTGGGCAGAGAGCGAGATCCGCGTGATCATCGGCCGCTCTCCGGCCACTGCCGGCGTGTCGCGGATGACCAGTGCGAGGTCGGGGCCGACCTCCCGGCCGATCCCCCCGCCGGCCGAGGGCTGGGGTGCCGGGAGTTCCAAGGACGCCTCACTGCCGGCAGCCGTTGGCTGCGGTGCTGTCGGAGGGCCGGCGGTCTTCTGGTCTCCCGGAGAGCCAGCCTGAGAGCCAGCCTGACTCCCATCATCGGGTTTGAACATCAGTGGCACGATCTCGCCGCCCGCACCGAGCGAGACGCCCGCCGCCCGCGCCAACGGCTTCCCGGTGAACCGGCCGTCGAGCAGCGCTGCCGCCGTGTCGGCCCAGGCCCGCTCGCGGTCGCGTGGCGTTTGCGTGCCGGGGATCGAGTGGAGTTCGACGTCGACCTTGCGAACGTCGCCTGCCGGGGCGCCCAGGCCCAGTTGCCATCCCGTCACCCGCGCGGATTGGCCGTTGAGAGCGAGGAGGGAGAGCATCGCCTCGTCGACACCGATGCCGCGAATCGTCGGCGCGGCCCGCGCGGCTCGAACCCAGCCGTCCTCTGCGGCGATCCCCGTTACGCTGCCCGCGCCGCCACGCGCTGCGACAAGAATCCGGCGTTCCGATGGGAGCGGCAGCGAGTGCTGCGCCTTCTCCGCATAATCATCAGCTGCGAGCACCGCGTTGAGGAGCGTTGCATTGGCCTTGTCTCCACTGGTCGCGCGTCGCAGGGGAACCACCTGCAATGAGAGAACCCCACCACGCCACGGCAGGTCGTGCGTCGGGATGGAGATGCCCTCGCGGAGTTTCGTGCCGTCCGGCAGACGGACGGCAACCTGCGCCGGGTCAAAGCCCAGTGTCAGTGTCGCCGCAGCAGGCACGCTGGTGGCGTCCGCAACGGAGATCTGAATATCGGTGGCGATGCCGAGGCGGGTGGGCGCGGAGTCGGGCTGCTGCACCCGCAGTCCGTACCGGGTTTCGGTATTCCAGCGGGTCAGGCCGACGATCACACGGTCGCCCACCGCGGCGGCGTCGCGAGGGTCGAGGATTCGGAGCAAGCCGCCGATCCGGTCAGAATCGATCGCGTTGGTCGGGCTCTTGGCCGTGTCGCTCATTCGGGCGGCCGCCGTCGCTGCCCGTTCAAAGAGTCGCGCCATGCGGGATGACAGTTTGGCGGCGGCTTCTCCGGCGGCATCGTCACCCGCCGCATTCTCGAGCGCGGCGATCGCCCGTCGGGCGGCGGCGATGTCGTCGAGCGTCGGCTGAAGGAAGGCCGGCGTGCGGTTCTGGCCCGACGCGGCGTTGATCCCCGAGGCATCGATGAGATCGACGACGGCCGCTGCCAGCGCGGCGGAGTGTTTCCAGGCAGCGCGGTCGATGGGCCGGGGCGGGCCAGATGGGAGAAGCGGGCGACCATCCGCCTTCAAGACCGCCCCCGCGTCGTTCGCGGCTGCGGGGGCCGCCGTGGTCTCGTCCGCGACAGCGGTCGTGATCGGCAGCAGCTTGGCCCGTTGGGCGGCGTCTGGCAGTCGCGACCGCAACAGGATCATGCGGTCGTGGAGTGGAATCTGGGCTGAGGAACCAGCCTCGGCGGTCAGGTTGGCGAGCAGTTGATCCTGAAGGGACCGCATCAACGACGTCTGCGAGAGCATGTTCTGGGTGGCGGCGGTAAACGGATCAAGGCGGGAGATGGCCTGGTCGGTCGCCGAGATCGAGGGCGTCTGTGCGATCACGTTGCTCAACCGGGCGATACGGTCGATGAACCGATCGATCAATCCCGCCTCGATCAATTGGGGGCCGGCACCGCCGGAGAGTTGTCCGATGACATCGAGCATGGCCCAGCCGATTTCGACCGCGTCGTTGCGGGCAGCGGTGGCCGCCTGGAATGGCTTGGGGGCGCTGGACCATGCCTGAGGGATGCCGGCGAGGTTGGCCGCCCGACGGGCTCCAGAGAGTGCCTCGGCAGGAGGCGACCCAGCCCGCGTGCTCGCCTCCGCCGGCGACGGGTCGTTGATGCCCTTCATCGCTGATTGGAACCGTTGCAACGCCGCCCGGGCACGCTCCGCCGCGGGGCCTTCAAAAGCAGCATCCGTGGTCGCGGCTGCGACAAAGGAGGCTGCCTGTCGCCAGAGGTGCGGAGCAAAGTCGATCACAGACGGCTGCGGAACCGAGCCTGGTGGAGGGCCAATGCGGTTGGTCAGGGATGCGAGCAGATCCCAGGGATCGGTACTGCGAAGCGCGGGAGGCACCGCCTGGGCCGC
>CAYSPN010000033.1:0-2890 GCA_964432895.1 uncultured Candidatus Kuenenia sp. | reverse complement strand
CGCTGATCCTGGAGACACCGAAGGAGGGGCCTGATGGAAAGCCCTGCCCCGACCAGGATCGTGGCAACCTCGCCACGCTCAGAGGATTCGTGGCGGGCTGACCCCTCGCGTTGAAGCAGGGCGGGCGGTGCGGTACGCTTGATTAGCTCGGGAAAGAGCGATCCACGGCCTTTTCCCACGAGATCGACCTCTTCGAACCGTGCGCTCCTGCACGGGGAGGCCCCGGGCTTCCAGCTGTCCTTACGACTGCGTTGCCAATGCTGTCAGAACAGGCCAACGCCGAACCGTCGCGGGTATCCGCTCCGCCACGCCGCCGGTCGTGGTGGCCCACGGCGTTGTGGCTCGCGGTGGCCGCAGCGGCGGGAACGGCCTACTCCCTTGACCCCAGGATCGTGGAGCGGGCGGTCGCACTGATCCGGCCCGAGCCACCCCAGGCGAAAGCCGTGGTACCGCGGGTGGTGCCGGTGACGGTCGCGGCGGCCCGGCAGGCAGACCTGGATCTCTATCTCAACGGGCTCGGGGCGGTCGTCGCCTACAACACCGTCACGATCCGCAGCCGCGTGGAAGGGCAGCTGCTCAAGGTGGCCTTCCAGGAAGGGCAGACCGTGGAGGAGGGAGACCTGCTGGCAGAGATCGATCCAAGGCCTTACGAAGTGCAGCTCACGCAGGCCGAGGGAGCGCTCGCCAGAGGTGAGGCCGCGTTGAGGACGGCACAACGCGATCTGGAGCGGTATGAGTCGCTGGCCGACCTGAGGCAGATCACCGAGCAGCAGATCGACGCGCAGCGGACCCTGGTGCAGCAGTGCGAGGCGGCGATCAAGATCGACCGCGGCGTCATTGACAACGTGCGGTTGCAACTCGACTACTGCCGGATCACGGCCCCCATCACAGGCAGGATCGGCCTACGGCTCGTCGATGCCGGCAACATCGTCCGGGCCAACGACGCCGCCGGACTGGCCGTCATCGCCCAGTTCCATCCGATCGCCGTCGTCTTCACCGTTCCTCAGGATGAGATCGTGCGGGTGCAGCGAGCGCTCGCCACCAACGGCAAGCTCTCCGTCGACGCCTACAACCGCGACTTCCAGGCGAAGCTGGCCAGCGGGTCGCTGACGGCCCTCGACAATCAGGTCGATTCGTCGACCGGAACGGTCAAGCTCAAGGCGGTGTTTCCAAACGAAGACAACACGCTGTTCCCGAATCAATTCGTCAATGCGCGGCTGCTGGTGGAGACGATCCGAGGCGCCACGGTGATCCCCATGGCGGCCGTGCAGCATGGGCCGAAATCGACGTTCGTCTACGTCGTGCAGCCCGATTCGACCGTCGAACTCCGTCCCGTCATCACGGGTGCCACGCAGGGCGACCAAGTGAATATTGTCAGCGGACTCGTGCCGGACGAATTGGTCGTCACCTCCGGCATCGACAAGCTTCACAACAAGGCCAAGGTGGCCGTCCGCGGCGCACCGGCAAAAACCTCCGATCAGGGGGCAGGCTGATCACGAGCCTGCCCGGCGGATGTCGCGAGAGCCTGAACCATGAGCCTATCGCGGCCGTTCATCCTGCGGCCGGTGGCCACTGGCCTCCTGATGCTGGCCATCTTGCTGACGGGGCTGGTCGCCTACCGCCAACTGCCCGTCTCGGCGTTGCCCCAGGTCGACTACCCGACCATCCAGGTACTCACGTTCTATCCCGGCGCCAGCCCGGAGGTGATGGCCTCCTCGGTCACGGCGCCGCTCGAACGGCAGTTCGGCCAGGTGCCGGGCCTGGCGCAGATGACCTCCACCAGTTCGGAGGGCTGCTCGGTGATCACGCTCAGGTTCAATCTCAACCTCAACATCGACGTGGCCACCCAGCAGGTGCAGGCGGCGATCAACTCGGCCGCGGCATTCCTGCCCCGCGACCTGCCCAACCCGCCGGTCTACACCAAGACCAACCCCGCCGACGCGCCGATCCTCACGCTCGCAATGACCAGCGACACGCTGCCACTGACGAAGGTGCAGGACCTTGCCGACACGCGACTGGCCCAGAAGATCTCGCAGCTGTCGGGCGTGGGGCTGGTGGCCATCTCCGGCGGACAGAAGCCGGCCATCCGCATCCAGGCCAACCCCGCGGCGCTGTCGGCGTTGGGACTCAACCTCGAAAACCTGCGAACGTCCCTCGTGCAGGCCAGCGTGAACCAGGCGAAAGGCAGCTTCGACGGCAGGCGGCAGGCCTACACGATCAGCGCCAACGACCAACTCCTCACGAGCGACCAGTTTCGCGGCCTGATCATCGGCTACCGCAACGGCGCGCCGATCCAACTGGCTGACGTGGCCCGCGTGGTCGACGGGGCCGAAAACGTCAGGCAGGCGGCCTGGATGAACGATGTGCCGGCCGTGATCGTCAACATCCACCGCCAGCCGGGGGCGAACATCATCGCCGTCGTTGACAGCATCAAGGCCCTGCTGCCGCAGCTGCAGGCATCGCTGCCGGCCGCCGTGTCGCTGCACGTGCTCACCGACCGCACGGTGACGATCCGTGCCAGCATCGAGGGGGTGCAGCACGAACTCCTGCTGACCATTGGGCTGGTCGTTTTCATCATCTTCCTGTTTCTGCGCGACATCACCGCCACGCTCATCCCCGGCGTGGCGGTGCCGCTCTCGCTGGTTGGCACGTTCGCGGTGATGCAGGCGCTGGGCTACAGCCTCAACAACCTCACGCTCATGGCCCTCACGATCTCGACGGGCTTCGTCGTTGACGACGCGATCGTGATGATCGAAAACATCGTCCGCTACCTGGAACAGGGCGAGTCGCCGCTCTCCGCGGCCCTGAAGGGCTCGGCCGAGATCGGCTTCACGATCGTCAGCCTGAGCGTGTCGCTGATCGCCGTGCTCATCCCGCTGCTGTTCATGGG
>CAYSPN010000032.1:0-3166 GCA_964432895.1 uncultured Candidatus Kuenenia sp. | reverse complement strand
GCCGGCAGGGTATTCTGGAGCCATGGCCACTCCATCCTCGCCGATCTATCTCGACAACCACGCCACCACGCGGCTCGATCCGCGGGTGCTCGAGGCGATGCTGCCGTGGCTCACCGACCACTACGGCAACGCGGGGAGCGTCACCCACGAACTCGGCCGCGAGGCCCGCGCGGTGGTCGACGCGGCCCGTGAGACGTTCGCCGCCGCGATCGGCGGCACCGCCAGCGAGATCGTGTTCACGGGGGGCGCGACCGAGAGCAACAACCTCGCGCTGCTGGGATCAGCACGCCGTTGGAAGGCCCTTGCAAAGAGCGGCGACGGCGGCGGCGGCCACATCGTCACGGTGGCGACCGAGCACGATGCCGTCCTCGATCCCTGCGAACATGTGGAACGACAGGGCGTGGCCGTGGCGCGGCTGGCCGTCGAGCCGCAGGTGTCCCCAGGCGTTTCGGCCAACGGCATTCCGGGACGCATTCGGCTCGATGATCTGGCGGCTGCGCTTCGGCCCGACACGTTTCTTGTGTCGGTGATGCTTGCCAACAACGAGATCGGCGTGGTGCAGGACATCCCCGCGATCGCCGACGTCGTGCATGCCAACGGCAAGGGCACGCTCCTGCACGTCGACTGCGCCCAGGCGATCGGCCGGATGGCCGTCGACATCGACGCCCTCGGCGCCGACCTCGCGAGTTTTTCGGCGCACAAGTTTCACGGCCCAAAAGGCATGGGCGCGCTCTGGCTACGACGCCGCGGCCGCGTGGTCCGCGTCGAGCCGCTCGTCTACGGCGGCGGTCAGGAGCGGGGCATGCGGAGCGGCACGCTCGACGTGCCCGGCATCGTCGGCATGGCCGAGGCGGCGAGGCTGGCGGCGGCGGGCCTGCCGGAGGAAGCCACCCGCATGCGAGATCTTCGGCATCGGCTCTGGGACAGGCTCAGGACGGATGTCGCGGGCATCACGCTCAACGGTCCGCCTCTCGATGCGGCCGTGGCCGGGCAGCCGCTGCGGCTCGTCAACAATCTCAATGTCTGCGTGCCGGGGGTCGACGGGCAGACGCTGCTTGCAACGCTGTCGGCCGAGGGGCTGGCGGTGAGTTCCGGGAGCGCCTGCTCGTCGGAGCATCCACGGCCGAGCCACGTGCTGCTGGCGCTCGGGCTCGACGAGGATCAGGCCCGGGCCAGCCTGCGGTTTGGCCTGTCGCGGTTCACAACGCCAGCGGAGATCGACGCCGCCGCCGAGCGGATCGCCGCCGGCGTGGCCCGGCTGCGGGCACTGTCGGAATCGTAGGATCGCAATCGGCTTGGCCTTCCGGCCCCGAAGGGATACAATTTCCACAACGGCTCATGATTTTTTTGGGGCCGCCCATTTTCCCAACCGTTTTGCAGGAGTGTTCACGCCATGTCGGTCATGCTCACGGAAAAAGCTGCTGGTGAAGTGAAGAAGATCATCGCCGAGCAGAAGCTCGACCCCGCCACGGTGCTTCGCGTCGGCGTCGCCGGCGGCGGCTGCAGCGGCTTCCAGTATTCGCTCGGATTCGACACGGCCTGGGATCCGAAGGCCGATTCGAAGAGCGAGCAGCACGGCATTGCCGTCGTCGTCGACAAGAAGAGCGACCTCTTCCTCGACGGCACGACGCTCGACTTCCACGACAGCATCGAGAAGCGGGGCTTCACGTTCAACAACCCCAACGCCAAGAAAAGCTGCGGCTGCGGCAGTTCGTTCCAGGCCTGATCGTTCTAGGCCTGATCGCTCGCGGGTTTCATTTCCTGCCGTTTCCGGGTGTTGAGTCCAAGGAGGGTCGGTGGCCCCAGAGAATGTGCGTTCAGTGAAGCCGCTCGTCGAAAAAGTGCACATCGTCGGCATCGGTGATGACGGTGTCGACGGGATGACCGCGCACGCACGCCGGCTTGTCGAGGCCGCCGAGGTACTGCTCGGCCCGGAGTCATGTGTGGCGATGCTGCCTGCGGTCCTCGCGGACAAGCTCAGCACGGCGGCCAATCTCGAAGAACTCGTCGAGCGGATCGAGAAGGCGGGGGCGAAGAAGATCGTTGTCCTGGCCTCGGGCGACCCGCTCTTCTATGGCACCGCCCGCTATGTCTGCGCGAAGCTCGGCAAGGATCGCTTCGAGGTCGTGCCGCACGTCAGCAGCATGCAGTTGGCGTTTGCACGGGTGAAGGAATCGTGGGAGGAGGCGTTTCTCGCCAATCTCTCCGGGCAGTCGATTGAGCGGGTGATCGACAAGATCCGCACGAGCGAGACGGTCGGTCTCTTCACCAGCGAGCAGTGGCCGCCCTCTGCCGTGGCTCAGACGCTGCTCGAGGAGGGCATCGATTACTTCCAGGCCTATGTCTGCGAAAACCTCGGTTCGCCCGACGAGCGGGTGACGCAGGGCAGCCTGTCCGAGATCGCGAAGGAGTCGTTCAGCGGGCTCAACGTAATGATCCTCGTGCGCAAGGCCCGCGTGGCCGACAAGCCTGGGCAGATCGGCACGCGGCTCTTTGGCAACCCCGACGACTGCTTCCTGCAGTCGCGGCCGAAGCGGGGCCTGCTCACGCCGGCCGAGGTGCGGGCGCTGGCCCTCTCCGAGCTGGGACTGCGAACAGACAGCGTGGTCTGGGACGTCGGCGCGGGCAGTGGCTCGGTCGGCCTGGAGGCGGCGCGGATCGCCCGCGACGGCATGGTGCACGCCATCGAGATGGACCCCGACGACCATCACCTGATCACTGAAAACGCCCAGCGGTTCGGCGTGACCAACCTGCGGGCCGTGCTCGGGAAGGCGCCTGAGGCATGGGGGCGGCTGCCCGATCCCGACGCGATCTACGTGGGCGGCAGCGGCCGCGACGTCTCCATGCTCGTGGAAGAGGCGTGGAAGCGGCTCAAATGCGGCGGCCGGCTGGTGACGGCCTGCAACAGCATCGAAAACCTGGCCGCCGTGCACGCAATGCTGCGGGCCCGTTCGGGCGACGCAGCCTACTGGATGGTGAACATCGCGAGGGGCATCGAGCAGATGGACCGCATCCGCTTCGAGTCGCTCAACCCGATCTTCCTGATCGCGGCCACGAAGCCTGCGGCCTAGTCCCTCTTCCAGCGTTGGGTGGCGGTGCGTGAGCCCATGAACGACCTGCCCCAACCGCTCGACGTGATTGCCGTCGGCGCCCATCCCGACGACGT
>CAYSPN010000031.1:0-2772 GCA_964432895.1 uncultured Candidatus Kuenenia sp. | reverse complement strand
CTGAGGAAATCGATTTTTCTTTCTTTTCCTGCGGATACTGAGATGTTTCAGTACTCCGCGTTCGCTACTGCAACCTATGGATTCAGTTGCAGTCTGTTCAGGAATCCCGCGATCATCACCTGTTTGACGGTTACCCCGGGCTTATCGCAGTCTTCCGCGCCCTTCAAAGCCTCCTAACGCCTAGACATCCCCCATGCGCCCTTAATAGCTTGACCACCCGAATCGAGTGCTCGCGAAACCAGAGAGCCATTGCTGACATTCTGACTTCGGAGACATTTTGATTCGAGTCGTTTCGCCAAGCCCTGAGCCGCTGCTGGCAAGCGCGCCAGCTACTCAGGGCGTTACGATTATCCCCAACTCTGCGTTGCCTCATTACGAAGACAACGAGAAGGTGAGGTACTTCCTCGCTCTTTTTCACGAACAACGCCGTGCAAATTGCTTTGCAAAACGCTTTCGTGAGCCTTGGGAGAACGCCTCCGAAAGCCGCTTGAGACGGCTTCCATCAGCATTCTTTCAAGATGCCAATTACCACGACCAAATTGTCAAAGAACAAAACGAGCCGGCAGTGCATCAAGCACCGTCGGCTCGTGACCCTGTCGCTTCAAGGACAACACCCATCACTGGGCACATCCTTGGGCATCGCCATGGACAGAGGTTCGTTCCGAATACTCGGAGCGGGCCTCAACCCACGGCAAGATCACGTCCTGAACGGCGAAACCGACCACCGACAACATCAAACGCGCGGTTCAATGGCATCGGCTGGCACTGCAAGGAAAATTAGCCGAACCCGTCGGCAGCGTCAAGCACCGAGAAAAATACCGCAAAAATAAGCAGAAAAACTCCGGGCGGGTATAACCGTGTGCATGGCAACCGGGAGAATTCAACGCTTGTGCGGACGGCGAGGGGGTTCCAAGAGGCACGGGAGAATCGGCCTAAAAACCTTGTTTTTCGGCTTTTTACTCCTCCTGACTACGCCTGCCCTCTCGCGGGCGGCGGATCCCATGCTGGCAGTGCCCGTGGGGGTCGCTCGCGTTGAGCGGCGGGAGCTTGCCGCCGGACAGTCGTTCGTGGGCACCGTTCACCCGGTCCGCGTCAGCGACGTCGGCAGCGCGGTGGATGGTCGCGTGGTAAGCCTCCCGGTGCTCGTCGGGCAGCACGTGGAGGCTAAACAACCAATCGCTGAACTGCTGCGCGGCCTGCTGGAAATCGAACGCCAGGGAGCCGCGGCCGAACTGGAGCGGCTGCGGCAGGTGCTCGCGGAATTCACTACCGGCACCCGGCCCGAAGACATCGAGCAGGCGCGAGCTGCCGCAGAAGGGTTCGAGGCCCGTGCGGAATATGCCCGCAGTCGGTTCGAACGACTCAAGCGGCTCGCAGAACGCGGAACCAGCACCGCCGACGAACTGCACGACGCTCAGACGGAGCTGCGACAGTCGGAGGCGCAGCTCCGCGGTAGCCGGGCGGCGCTGGCGCTCGCCGAGGCTGGCCCACGAAAGGAACAGATCGCCCAGGCCGCCGCGGCCGCAGCTGTCCAGGAAGCGCAGGTGGATCGCATCGATGACCAACTCGCCAAACACACGATCCGTTCGCCCTTCGATGGCTGGGTGATCGAGCGGTTCGCGGAACAAGGGCAATGGGTCGCACGGGGCGGCCTGGTGGCACGCATCGCGGAGTTCGACACCGTCGAGGTCGAGGTGCAGGTTCCAGAGCTATCGATCGGTTCGCTCGCACGCGGCGTGGAGGTGCGACTCGAATTCGACGCCGCCCCGCACCAGACATGGATCGGTCGCGTGGAACGCGTCGTTCCTCAGGCCGATCTACTCAGCCGCAGTTTTCCCGTCAAAGTATCGCTCCAGAACAGGATCGTGGACGGCCAACCGACGTTGCGTGGCGGCATGCTCGCGCGGGCGTGGCTGCCTGTCGGGCGAACCGGACTCGCGACGGTCGTGCCGAAGGATGCTCTGGTCCTCGGTGGCCCCGCGCCCCTGGTCTATTGCATCGACCCCGCCGCCGCGACATCCGGCGGACCGGCGGGCGCTGCCACGGGCACGGTGCGACCGGTACAGGTCGCGATCGGAGCCACGATTGAAAACAGCGTGGAGGTCCGCGGTGGCCTCGAGCCCGGACAGATCGTCGTCGTTCGCGGCAACGAGCGACTGCGACCGGGCATGGCCGTCACGTTTCAACAGCCGTGACCATGCCGCGACTGAATACCTCTCCCCCTGCTGTTGCACCAGTTGCTCACGGCGCAATCTCCGCGAACCCACGATGAATCTCGTTGCGGCCTGTGTCGCCAATCCCGTGAAGGTCGCCGTGGGCGTGATCCTGGTGACGCTCTTCGGTGTGCTGGCCCTGCTCTCGATGCCGGTGCAGCTCACGCCAGAGGTGCAGACTCCGACCATCTCGGTCGGCGCCTCCTGGGCGGGCGCGAGTCCGCAGGAGGTCGAACGCGAACTCGTGCAGCCCCTCGAGGAGCAGTTGCGGAGCGTCGAAGGACTCGTGAAGCTCTCGAGCGATTCGAGCGACTCCCTGGGCACGATCGAGCTCGAGTTCGCCGTCGGTACCGACATGTCGCAGGCCCTCGTGAAGGTCAACACGCGGGTGCAGCAGGTTCGCGATTGGCCGATCGATGCGGACAGGCCCGTGATCCGTACCGCCAGCGCGAACGACCGCCCCGTGGCCTGGCTGATCCTGGGGCAGGCCGCCCCCGATTCCGAAACGCTCGCGCGCGCCAAGGCGGCCCACCCTGCCCTCGCTGCCGAAGTCGATCGT
>CAYSPN010000030.1:0-2154 GCA_964432895.1 uncultured Candidatus Kuenenia sp. | reverse complement strand
GATGACGACTTCGAGGAGGAGGAGAACGATCCCGACTGGGATCATCCCGACGACTCCGCGCCCGAGGCTCCTCCGCCCGGCAAGGGCGGCGGCCGTAAGAAGTGAGCAGTGAACCACGGCAGATGGCTTCCCGCGAGACCGATCACGAGTATTCACGATGTCCGGCCGCAACACCCCTGCCGATGACTCCAACGCCGATGCCGGTGGCCCCGTGCGCGGCGACACCCGCGATCGTCAGCAGGCCCATGCCCACGATGACTGGTTCGGTGGCCTGAGCCAGCTCGACTTCGACATCGACTTCTTCGAGAGTCTGCTGGCCCGCAACGGTGATTCCATCGAGGTGCTCCGCGTGCTGGCGGAGCTCGTCTCGCAGAAGGGGCTCGTGAAGCGGGCGGTGGAACTCGACCGCCGGTTGGTGGACGTGCTGCCCAACGACTTCCTCGCCCGCTACAATCTTGCCTGCTCGCTGGCACGTGCCGGGAGACCCGACGAGGCGATCGACGCGCTCTCCCGGGCAATCCTGCTCGGGTATGACGACCTCGCCCACCTGGAGGTCGATCCAGACCTCGATTCGCTCCGCGAGCACCCCGAATTTCGGGAACTGCTCGGTCACGAGTAGCGCGGTCGTTCTTCCCTCGGTTGTTCACGTCGGCCATCGGAGCATACATGCTCGATCAATTTGACAAGATCACAGAGTCCTGCGCCACGATCTCCGCGAGGTGGCCCCACACGCCGGCCGTCGGCCTCATTCTCGGCAGTGGACTTGGCGCTGCAACGGCCGCTCTCACCGACACGGTGACGATCCCCTACGAATCGATCCCCCACTTCGCGAAGTCGACGGCCCATGGCCACACCGGGCAGTTGGTGTGTGGTCTCTTGGCGGGTGTGCCGGTCGTCGTGATGGAGGGGCGGATGCATGCCTACGAGGGCTATCCGCTGGCCCAGATCACGTTTCCGGTGCGTGTGCTCAAGCGATTGGGTGCCGACCTGCTCATCGTCACCAACGCCTGCGGCGGTCTCAACCCGCAGTTTCGCACCGGCGATATCATGGTCATCGACGATCACATCAACCTGATGAACGACAATCCGCTCGTCGGGATCAACGACGAGCGGCTCGGACCACGATTCCCTGACATGTCGGCCCCCTACACGCCGGCACTGATCGACCGGGCGCTCGAAGTGGCACGCCAGGAAAACTTCGTCGCCCACCGTGGCGTCTACGTTGCGGTGACGGGGCCCAACCTGGAGACCCGGGCGGAATACCGCTTCCTGCGCGGGATCGGCGCGGATGTGGTCGGCATGTCAACGGTGCCGGAGGTGATCGTTGCGGTGCACGCCGGCCTCAAGGTGCTCGGCCTGTCGGTGATCACCGACATGTGCCTGCCGGATCACCTGGAGGTGGCCACGGTCGAGAAGATTCTCGGCGTGGCCCGGTCGGCCGAGCCGAAGCTGCGGGCGATCATCACCGCGGCGGTCCGCAACGCCGGCTGAGCCGCGGCCCCAACCGACCAGCTCCTCCACCCGTCACCGTTTTCACAGGCAATCCATGTTCGATCCCGTCCGCGGCAAGCCCGACTTTCCCGCCATTGAGGCATCGATCTCGCAGCTCTGGCGCGACCGTGGCATTTACAAGAAATCGTTGGAGCAGCGGCGCGGGGCGAAGCGGTTCGTCTTCTTCGAGGGCCCGCCGACCGCCAATGGCATGCCCCACCCCGGCCACTGCCTGACGCGGACGATCAAGGATCTTTACCCGCGTTATCGCACGATGCGTGGCGAATACTGCGAGCGGAAGGCGGGCTGGGACACGCACGGCCTGCCGGTCGAGGTGGAGGTCTGCAAGGAGCTGGGCATTCACTCGAAGGCGGAGATCGAGGCCTTCGGCATCGAACCCTTCATCCATCGCTGCCAGGAATCGGTCTGGCGGTACATGAAAGAGTGGGAGACGCTCACCGAGCGGATCGGCTTCTGGATCGATCTCTCCGACGCCTATGTCACCTACCACCGGAGCTACGTGGAGAGCGTCTGGTGGGCGCTCGCCGAGCTCTTCAATCGCGGACTTCTCTACCAGGGCCACAAGATCGTCTGGTGGTGGGCGCAGGGTGGCACGGCGCTCTCCAGCGGCGAGGTGGGCCAGGGCTACCGCGAGGTGGCCGA
>CAYSPN010000029.1:0-3052 GCA_964432895.1 uncultured Candidatus Kuenenia sp. | reverse complement strand
TCCGTCCTCAGTGATCTCCGGACGCACCCAGCCCCGCGAGCGGGCCACGTCGGCAAGCGAGCGGAGCACGTCGAGCGTGGCGAGGATCGCGGCCACGCGATCGAGGGCAACCCGGTGCTCCGCCGCGAAGAGCCGCAACAGCTCGAGCAACTCGATCTCCCGCCGCAGCGACTCCTCCTCCGCGCCGAGCACCTGCCGCTGACGGTCGTCGAGTTCCGGAGTGGTGTAGCGTTCGGCATTCTTTACCGTCTGCTTACGGATGTAGTCGGCCGGCACCTTCGCCGCTTGCGCGCGGCTCACCTCCAGGAAGAAGCCGAACACGCGATTGAAGCCGACCTTGAGCGTGGGGATGCCGGTCCGCTCGATCTGCTCGGCCTGATACCGCGCGATCCACGCCTTGCCGCCGGACGCCATCTCCACTAGTTCGTCGAGCCGCGGATCGAATCCCGGCCGTACGAAGCCGCCGTCGCGGGCAAACACTGGGCAGCCCTCGCGGAGCGTCGCGTTGATGCGCCTCGACAATTCGTCGCATGGATCGATCGCGTCGCGAAGTTCGGCGAGCAGGCCGCCGCTCCCAGCCAAGACCGCGATCAGGTCGGGCAGGATCGCCGTGGCGCGTCCGATCCGTTCAAGGTCGCGCGGGCCCGCGCGGCCCGAGATCACCCGGCTGATCAGCCGTTCGAGGTCGCCGATGCCGGTGAGCCTCTCGGCCAGCCGGGCCGCGAGCGTCTGATTGGCGACGAGCGACGCCACGGCGTCGAGCCGACGGTCGATCTGGAGCTTGTCGACCAGCGGCGCCGAGAGCCACTCCACGAGCAAGCGGGAGCCCATCGGCGACTTTGTGCGATCGACCACGCCGGCCAGTGTTCCCTCGCGGCGATTGGTGCCACCCGTCGCCGACCGTACGAGTTCCAGACTGCGGCGCGAGGCTTCGTCGATCTCCATGCGGTGGCCCGGCCGCCAAGCAGAGAGCGTTTCGATGCGGGCGACCGCGGCCGGCTCGTTCTCCTCGAGATAGGCCACGATGCCACCGGCCGCCGCGATGCCGGGAAGATCGGACGGCAGTTCGAAGCCGAGACCCTCCAGTCGCTTCTGACCGAGAGCGCGGTCCACCGCCGTCTGCGCGGAAGTCTCCTCGAACCACCAGTCGGGGCGGACCGTCACCGCGCATCCGGCCGATAGCAGACCGCCGCCCACCTCGCGAACGATCACTGAGACGACATCGCGATCCTTCTCTGCACAGAGGCATTCGGCCGGCTCGAGGCGGAGCAGCAGGTCGCCCACGTCGTCGCGGGGCACGACCGCCGCCTCGAAGCGTCCTGCCGCCACGTCGATCCACGCAACTCCGCAGAGGACGTCATCAACGGCCTTCGCGTTCTCATCGCCGGCTGTCGCCGCGGCGTCTGCCGCCCGTGCCGCGACCGCCCGGGGCACGATCGCCACGAGCCAGTTCCGCTTCGTCGGATCGAGCAACGACTCATCCGACGCGATGCCAGGTGTGACGATCCGGGTCACCTCGCGGCGCAACAGCCCCTTCGTGGTTTTGGGATCATCGATTTGTTCGCAGATGGCGACCCGTCGGCCGACGGCCACGAGCTTCACCAGCTGCACGTCGAGCTGATGGTGTGGAAAGCCGGCCATGGGCAGGGCGTCGGGCCCCTTGTCGCGGCTGGTGAGCGTGAGGTCGAGGAGATCGGCGGCCTCGCGGGCGTCGTCGCCGAAGAGTTCGTAGAAATCCCCCATGCGAAACAGCACCAGCGCCCCCGGGCACCGGGCTTTCGCCGCCTCGAACTGCTGCATCATCGGTGACGCCATGGCGGGAAAATGTAGCAGCCTTTGACCGCGTGCGCGATGCCGCGTACAAAACAAGCGGTGCGAACGCCGATGAGAGGCCCCTGCGATGGGGGCCTGTGAACCTGGTCAGGGCTTAACCGCAGCAGCCATAAGCAGTCGCTCCTTTGTGCGGTGGGCCTCTCATCGGCGTCCGGCCCCGTCCCCCGCACTGCATGTGTCGCGCACCATGGCGCTTTCTATGGCCGAATCGATAGACCAGGGTGAACCAGTCTCCGACGCAGGCACGGCCGTCGCCGTGGCGTCGGGCTACCAGGTCGTGGCCCGCCGCTACCGACCGCAGCGGTTCGATGAACTGGTCGGCCAAGAGCACGTCGCCCGCGGTCTCTCCGGGGCGATCGAGTCGGGCCGGATCGGCCATGCCTATCTGTTCACCGGTGCACGGGGCGTGGGCAAGACGAGCGCCGCCCGCATCTATGCCAAGGCGCTTGAGTGCACCAGCCGTGTTCGCGGCGAGCCCTGCAATGCCTGCGACACCTGCGTGGCGATCGCGGCTGGTCAGGATGTCGACGTGGTGGAGATCGACGCCGCCAGCAACCGCGGCATCGACGAGATGCGGCAGCTGCGGCAGAACGTCGCCGTCAGACCGGCGCGGGGCCACTATAAGACGTACATCATCGACGAAGTACACATGCTCACGCGGGAGGCGTTCAACGCGCTGCTCAAGACGCTCGAGGAGCCGCCGGCGCATGTGAAGTTCGTGCTCTGCACCACCGAGCCCGACAAGCTGCCGATCACGATTCTCTCGCGCTGTCAGCGGTTCGACTTTCAGACGGTCGATCCGCCGGCGATCGCCCGCCGCCTGGCCCAGATCGTCGAGGCCGAGGGGGCGGAAGTCACGCCAGAGGCCCTGGCGCTGATCGCCCGCCGCGCGGCCGGCAGCATGCGCGACAGCCAGTCGCTCCTCGAACAGCTCCTGGGATCGGCTGCCGGGCCGATCGGGGTGGACGAGGTGCATAAGGTGATCGG
Organism: uncultured Candidatus Kuenenia sp.; assembly: GCA_964432895.1. Classification (GTDB taxonomy): domain Bacteria; phylum Planctomycetota; class Planctomycetia; order Pirellulales; family UBA1268; genus CAMCQY01. The sequence continues at coordinate 232 of CAYSPN010000029.1, read as the reverse complement.
CACCGGCCGCGAGGAAAAAGTCGGCGCGCTCATCGCGTGTCTGGCCGCACGGGACGCCCAGGGCGCGCTCGCCGCATTCGACGCGGCGACTGCTGGCGGCGCCGACCCCGGCGGGGTGCTGGAGCAGGTGATGGCGGCACTGCGCGACAGCCTGCTGGCCAGCGTCGGCTGCGGTGCCGAACTGATGCTGCAGGGCGATGGACTTGGCGTGGATCTGGCCGTGATTGGCCGC
>CAYSPN010000028.1:0-2118 GCA_964432895.1 uncultured Candidatus Kuenenia sp. | reverse complement strand
CGCGACTTCGGGTATTCGTTTTGCCACGCGCGGTTGTAGACCGGCACCCGCATCTCCTGCGGATAGCGGTAGTAGAGGTCGTTGGCGCTCTGCTGGTAGCTGTCCGCGTAGAAGTTGTGCGGATACCACACATACGGATAGTGGTAGAAGCGGTTCCAGTCGGTGGCGTTGTAGGAGTTGCCCCACTGGTAGCCATAGGCCTGCTGGCCGACGGCCGGCGGCTGGGCGTGCGCCGCCGGCGCCGCCATCATCATGGCCCCGGCCAGGATGGCCGTGCCAAGCATGGATCGCATCATCGGATTGTCCCCCTGAAGATCCCGGACTCAGGGGAGATATCGGCCGGCCGCACGACCGTTCTTCACGGAAAAACCGGCAGGGTCGGAAAACCCGCGGACACGTGGTGGCATGCATATTTCCCTCGCTTGCGCTTCGGGCTTGCATGAGAGGGGTGCATCCAAGCCCGCAGTGCCAGCGAGGGATTTGGCTTCCATCCAAGCCCGCAGCGCGAGCAAGGGAATCCGGGGCTTCGCAGCTCGTCACGCCTTCGACGACGGCAGCCGGCCCTCGGCCAGCTCACGATCCCACTCCTCGATCAGCGGCCAGTGCTGGGCACATGTGCCGAAGTCAGCCAGCTGCAGATAGCCCCGGAGCCGCTCGAGCGTCTTCGCGAGCAGGCGGTCGTCCTTCTTGAAGATCGGCCCATGGCTGGGGAGGAGCCATTCCACGTCGCTGGCCGCGATCCGCTCGAGCGACTTGATGAACGCCGGAATGTCGCTGCCGTGGTGGGCGTCGATCGCGCCCACCGATCCGTCGCGGTAGATGTTGTCGCCCGAGAGCAGCAGGTTGCCCATGCGGAAGGCGAGCTGGCTGTCGGTGTGGCCCGGCGTGTGCCAAACCTCGAGCTTGTGGCTGCCGACCTCGATGATCTCGCCGTCGACCACCTGGCGATCGATCTTCACGATCGGCATATCGAGGTGCACGTTCTGCGCGGCGATCTCGGCGAAGGTCTTGATGCGGTCGCCTGTCTCCAGCGACTCGACCGCCAACGGGTGGGCCAGCACCGGGGCCTTGAGAATGGTCTTCGCCTTTGCCAGCCCCTGGATGTGGTCGACGTCAGCGTGCGTGGCCACGAGCGCCTTGCACTGCGACAGCGGGAAGTCCATCTCCCGGATCATCTCCACGATCTCGTCGACGCTCTCCTCGTAGCCGATGTCGATGAGCGCCCAGTCGCGGTCGTCGTAGACGAGATACACGTTGCAGCCGATCCGCCAGCCGGCCTGGTGGTTCATCTCGATGACACCGGGGAAGATCGGACGACGTTCGAGCATGGGCGTGGCTGGGGCCTAGATGGTATGAGCGAGGAGAAAGCAGCTGGAACAGCCGCCCGCGGGACTCCGGCCGGATTTGCGGCAATCGGCGGCGGAAGACACACTGGTCAGGGAATTCTAAACGTTTCTCATCCAAAGTGTAGCGAGATGGCATCTTTCCCTCGGACGGGGTTTGCGGCGTGGGCCGGCAGCGTTGAAGAGCTGTGCGGCCTCATCGACACCCTCCAGCCGCTCGCCCGCTCGCTCGGGGCTCCCGATCCGCAGGCCGACGAGTGGTTTGGCGCGCTCTTTGGCAAGCTCCGGCCACAGGTGTCGCGGGAGCCCGTGCTCGTGGCGGCCGTCTGCGGCGGCACAAACACCGGCAAGAGCCTGATCACCAACACGCTCGTGGCCGCGGAGATCAGCCGCTCCGTGCCGGAGGCGGCGCGGACCCGTCATCCGGTGGCCAGTCTCCCGCAGGGCCTCGCCGCCCGCACCGATCTGGCGGCACTCTTTCCGGGCTTCGCGCTCGCGCCATGGCAGAGCGTGCAGGACGCGATCGACCTCGGGCCGGATGCGAGTGGCAATGCCGACAGGCTCGTGTGGCGCGAGGACCCGAGCGGCCGCCAGCCCGCGCGGCTCGTGCTTCTCGACACCCCCGACATCGACGGCACGCTGCGTGAGAACTGGCACCGTGCCGAACTGGTGCGGAACGCCTGCGACGTGATCGTGGCCGTGCTCACGCAGCAGAAATACAACGACGCCGCGGTGCGTGATTTCTTCGCCGCCGCAGCGGCCGCGGGCAAGGCCG
>CAYSPN010000027.1:0-5658 GCA_964432895.1 uncultured Candidatus Kuenenia sp. | reverse complement strand
CGAGCACGTCCGCGAAAGGCACGCCGGCCAGTAGGCCGAAGGCGGCATGCCTGCCCAGCCGTTCACGAGTGGTGGCAGGGCTCGTCAGCCCACAGAGAAAGCGGGCCAACTGCCGGGGAGTGCCGAGCGACGCCCTGACTTCGGCGACCAGACTGCGCACGACGGCGACTTGCTCTGGCGAGATCGGCGGCACGACCGATGCCGGGATCTCTCGTGGGACAACGTCGCCTGATTCCGCGGTCGCCACGATGCCCTCGTGACAGCTCGTGCATGCGCCGCAGCGGCCGGCTGCCCCGTCGCCCAACTCCTCGCCAAAATATCGCAGCAGCCGCCGAGTGAGGCAGCCACGATGACCGGCAAAATCGAGAACCGCCTGCAGCCGCTCCAGGTCACGGGTTTCCCGGACGGCGAACAGCTCTTGCATCGAACGGGTGAGCTGCTCCGGATCACGCGTGGCGGCATCACCGTCGAACCGGTACCGCTGGCGGCTCCCGCTGGGCTTGAGCTCGATATGGCCTGCATCCGCCAGCCAGGTGAGAGCCTTCAGAATGCGGTCGCGAGGCTCACCCATCTTGGCCACCGCCTCATCGGGATGGAGCGTGGTCCACTTCGTGCCGCGCTTGCCGGCATGCAACAGCTGCTTCAGGAAGGCCTGCCGATCGGGTGTGTGCCCGGCAAGAACGGCTGCCTCTGATGCGAGCAGCCGAAACTGATAGCTGGCATAGAACGATCCTAGCGGCCGGAGCACCCCGGCCAGTTCGAGATGGGTGAGCACCGTCTCGATGACCAACGGACGGATGTCGGTGGCCTGCGCAAGATCGTAGAGCGAGACGTCGAACTCGCCGGCTCCCGAGGCAGTCCCTGAAGCACCCTGCGACAGAATCTCCTCGAGCAGATGCCGGATCGCCTCGGGCGTGGGCGTGTCGCCATAGGAGAAGTTGTCGAGCACGATCCGATCGTCGACACAGGCCAACAGTTCGCAGACCGCCGGCCTGCCGTCACGGCCGGCGCGGCCCGTTTCCTGAGCATAGTTCTCCAGAGTCTTGGGCAGGTTGTAGTGATACACCCCGCGGATATCAGCCTTGTCGATGCCCATGCCGAAGGCGATCGTGGCGACGATCGTGTCGGCACGGCCGGCCATGAAAGCCTCCTGCGCCTCGTGCCGCTGCTCGTCCGGCAGGCCGGCATGGTACGCGAGCGCTTTGAGTCCACTCTTCCGCAGGTGGCTCGCCACCTCTTCGGCGGTCTTCTGCAGCGTCACATAGACGATCGCGGTCTCCCGCCGTTCAAGCAGCCGGCTCGTCAGCACCCCGAGCCGCTCGTCGGCCGCGCAGGGAGTGATCCGGTAGCTGAGATTCGGCCGCAGGAAGGAATGCTGCACGTGGTCGGCCGCGGCGATATCGAACGCCCGCCGGATGTCGTCGGCAACCGCGGGCGTCGCCGTCGCCGTCAGCGCCAGCACGGGACTGATGCCAAGCTCTCTGGCCACATGCGCCAGCCGCAGGTATTCCGGACGGAAGTTATGACCCCACTCCGAGATGCAGTGGGCCTCGTCCACCGCCATCATCGCGACCTTGGCTCGTGCCAGCCGCGCGATGAACTGCTCGTTCATGAGCCTCTCCGGGGCAATGTAGAGCAGTTTGAGGGAACCGCTGCGGATGCGGTCATACACGGCCGCAGCCTCGGCGACGGAGAGCGACGAGTCGAGCCGCGCCGCGGCGATGCCCCGCGACTGGAGCACCTCGACCTGATCCTTCATCAAGGCGATCAAGGGCGAGATCACGACCGTCACGCCGTCCATGAGGAGGCTGGGAAGCTGGTAGCAGAGTGACTTGCCGGCGCCCGTGGGAAAGAGGGCCAGCGTGCTCCTGCCCGCCAACAGCGTCTGGATCACCTGCTCCTGGCCGGCACGGAAGGCGGTGTGGCCGAACGCACTCTCAAGGGTGGCATGCAGGTCGTGGGGCATGGGGGGAGTGTCCCGAGAGAGCTTGGTGGGTTTTTCAAGAAGTATACATGCGTATACTCTCTGTCAAGGCGTCATGGGGGGGGCGGAAAAGTGCAGAGGCACTGCACGGTGTCGGGACGCGGGTTCCCTCGCTGGCGCGTCGGGCTTGCATGGGAGCACTCTCGTCATCCAAGCCCGCAGCGCCAGCAAGGAACAGTCGGGGCCCGAGGCCCTACCGCCCCCCCGAACTGTAACGAAACTGGCCCGGGCCCGTAGACTTCTGCCGTGGAGAACTGTTCCGTCCGTTGTTCAGTCCGTTGTTCCGTTCCGGAGGGCCTTGCCATGCGCATCGTAGGCGTCCGCCTGATTCCACTGGTAAGGGGCATGCTCCGTGCCACCCCCGTGATCCTGGCCCTCATCGGACTTTTTCTCGGAGGCCACTGCATGACCATGCCTGATGCCCGCGGCGATGATGCTCCGGCCGGTCCACGGGCGGCCGCTTGGAAGGCCGTCGACAAGGCGATTGAAGAGGGCAAGCCCAAGACGGCGATCGAGTCACTGCGGGGAGTGGAGCAGGCGGCGGTTGCCGACAAGGCATGGGCGGAGGCGGCCCGGGCGATTGCCACGCGGATCGTGGCCGAGACGGGCGACCGGCCCGGCGACGATCCCGAGCGGCTGATCCTGCTGGCCGGTGCCATGGAGAAAGCCCCGCCCGAAACACGCGGTGTTCTGGAGGCGATCCGCGCCAACTGGACCTGGGGCTTCTTCATGCAGAACCGCTGGCGGTTTCAGCAGCGGACCGCCGGGGGCATCACACCGAATGATCGGGCGGACGATCTGAAGACCATCGCCGAGTGGGATCTGCCTTCAATTGTCGGCGAGATCAGAACGCGTTTCGCCGTCGCGATCGGCGGCCCCGACAGCCCGGAACGAAAGACGCTGCAGAGCCTGCCGGTGGCCGACTGGTCGGCGATCATCCAGCCCGGAAAACTGTCCGATGCCTACCGGCCAACGGTCTGGGATGTGATCGCCCGCGACGCCCTCGAGTTTGCCTCGAGTGGCGAGCGTGGACTCGTCGCCCCCGAAGACGCCTTCGAATTCGACGCCGCCGGCCCCGCGCTCGGCACGCTTGACGAGTTCCTCGCCTGGCAGCCGGAGGCCGACAAGGCGGTCACCGATCGCGATTCGCCGCTGCTTGAAGCAGCGAAACTCTACCGCGACCTGCTCGAATTTCATCGCCGCGATGCGGACCGCACGGCCCTTCTCGCAGCCGATCTCGACCGCATCCTGTGGGCCAGCGCCGCCGCGGTCTCTCAGGGCGATGCCGCCGATCTCGCCGACGTGAAGCAGAACGCACTCTCGAAGTTCATCGAGCGGGCAGGGGATCATGAGACGGCGTCGCTGGCCCGCTTCCACCTCGCCAGCCTGCTCCAGCAGGGAGATGGTCAGGCCGCCGGCGCCGATGATGACGATCTCGTCGAGGCGCGGGCCATCGCGCTCGCGGGGGCCGAGGCACACCCGAAAAGCCCCGGCGGCGCGATGTGCAACAACCTTATCGCACAGATCGAGTCGAAGGAATTCTCCCTGCAGACGGAACGCTCGTGGGCGGAGCCGTGGCCGAGTGTCCGCATCAGCTACCGGAACCTGGCGAAGGTCCATCTTCGGATCGCAAGAGCCGACTGGATGGGCCGACTCAAGGCCGGCAAGCCACATGCCGGCTGGATGGACGACGCAGACCGGCAGGCCATCCTCGCCCTGCCGGCGGTACGGACTCAGGCACTCGATCTCCCCGCCACCGACGACTACCGGCAGCGGCATGAAGACATGTCCGTGGGCACGGCACTCGATGCGAAGTCGCTGGAGCCCGGCCCCTACTGGGTGATCGCGAGCCAGAAGGCCGACTTCGGCGCGGCCGACAATGTCGTCCAGGTGGCGCTGGTCTGGGTGACGCGGCTGGCGATCGTGGCGGAGCAGCAACGGCAGTCCTTTGGCAAGCCACCGGCCGGCGGGCAGCAGTCCGGCACGGTCTCCGGCCATGTCGTCGACATCGGATCGGGCGAGCCGGTGGTCGGCGCGGCCGTAAAACTGTTCGTCCGCGAGCAGCAGGGCAACCATCCGCAGCGGTTTGTCGAGGCCGGCGCCGCGACGACCGACCAGACCACGACCAATCAGGAGGGCCGCTACGAACTCGCGCTCGAGCAGGGGAGGGAATATGTCGTGCTGGCGTCGGCCGCGCTCAATGGCACGCGGCACGAGGCCGCCACCGATGCCACCAGCTTCTGGCGAAACATCCAGCCCGAGGCGCAGGCCACGATCGTGCTCGTCACCGACCGCGGCATCCATCGACCGGGCCAGATCGTCTTCTATAAGGGCATCGCCGCCGCGAGCAATGTTTCGACCGGCAGTTACCGGGTGATCGACAAGCGGGCGATCGACGTCGTCTTCCGCGATGCCAATGGCCGCGAGGTGGCAAAAACGCAGCACACGACGACCGCCAACGGCTCGTTCCACGGAAACTTTCCGATTCCCACCGGGGCCTTGCCGGGCCAGTGGTCGATGCTCGCCCAGGCCCCCGGGCCGGACGGCTTCTCCGGCGGAGTCGGCGTCCGCGTCGAGGAGTACAAGCGGCCCAAATTCCTCGTGACGCTGGCCGCGCCGGAAACATCGATGCCGCTGGGCGGCGACGTGACGCTCTCCGGCACCGCCACGACCTACACCGGCGTGTCGGTGGCCGGCGCGAAGGTCCGCTGGCACGTGGAGCGAGCGGTCCGATTTCCGATCTGGTGCCGCTGGTTCTTCCCAGGCCTGCCGTTCGATGGCGGCGGGCAGCGGATCGCCCGGGGCACGGCCGTCACCGATGCCAACGGGAAGTTCACCGTCGCGTTCACCGCGAAGCCCGACAAGAGTGTGCCCAAGGACTCGCTGCCCGTCTTCACCTACCGCGTCGTGGCCGACGTGACCTACCCAAGCGGCGAGACGCGGAGCGACGAGCGGAGCGTGAACGCGGGCTACACCGACATCGAAGCCTCGCTGTCGACGGCGGCCTGGCAGGCGACCGGCGACGAGGGGAAACCGGCGGCTGTCGCGATCACGCTCGCCACGACCACGCTCGATGGCCAGCCACGCGGGGCCGCGGGCACGCTCACTGTGTCGAAGCTGGTGCAGCCGGCGGAGGTGAGCCGTGGCGACCTGTTTGGCGCAGGGCCGGGCCCCGGACCGCGGCCGATGCGAGGCCACCGCGGACCGGGACGGGGAGCCGTCCGCCCGGCACCGCAGCCGCTGCCGCTGCCGCCGAGTCCCGCCAACCCCGAGACATGGGCCGCGGCCGAAGCGGTGTACCAGCAACAGCACGCCACCGACCCAGCCACGGGGAAGGTCGTGGCCACGGCCACTCTGCCGGCCGGCATCTACAAGGCTGTGTTCGTGATTCCGGCGGCCGGCGACGTGCCGGCGGTGAAGGCGGAGCGACTGATCGAGGTGGTCGACGCTGATTCCGACCGCTATGGCGTGAAGCGGGCCTTCGTGATGAAGTCGCAGAAGCAGTCGGTGGAACCGGGCAACACGTTCTCGGCGCTGGTCGGCACCGGCTATGTCAATGGCCGCGCGCTCGTCGAAATCTCGCAGGCGGGCAAAGCTCTGAAGCGATTCTGGACCGAGGCGGGCCGGACGCAGTGGCCCGTGACGATGAACGTTGGCGACGAGCACCGCGGCGG
>CAYSPN010000026.1:0-2950 GCA_964432895.1 uncultured Candidatus Kuenenia sp. | reverse complement strand
CGGTCGTCGTGCTGGACGTGCCGCTTCTTGTGCAGGCCGGTTGGGCCGAGATGTGTGACCGGCTGGTGGTGGTGACCTGTGCGGAGGAGGTCCGTCGGCAACGGCTGGCAGCACGACACTGGACTCGGGCTGAACAGGAGGCCCGGGAATCCGCCTGGAACCGAAACTACGCGGCCGCGGGGTTGCCTGCGGAAAAAATGGCGACCGTGGATGCCTCGAGGGATTTGACTTATACTTCGACGCAGGTTGATCTCATCTGGTCAGGACTCTCCGGCTGATTGGCGACAACGCTGTAGCGGGGGTGATTCGGCCGGTTTCCTCCCATGGCCAGCTTGGATGGTCCATCATGGCAGGGGTCAACTTTCCCGCCTCCGCTTCTCTTTCCCGCCTCCGCTTCTCTTTCCCGCCTCCGCTTCTCTTTCCCGCCTCCCCGTCTTCGTCTTCCGCTCCGTGGCCCTCCTCCGCGCCGAAAGGCTCCCCATGTCTCCGCCCGATGCCAATGCCCCCCACGACGACCTTGAGCGCGAACCGATGTCGCTCGCGGAAGAGATCGCCGCGGAGGTGAAGGACGGTGCCGACATCAGCGAGCACTACGAGTCGCTGAAGAAGGGCGACACGCAGATCGCGGCTCTGCAGAAACTATCGATGCAGGAACTGGTCGATCTGGCGCGGCAGGAAGACGTGGGCGATGTGACCGGGGTCAAGAAGAACGACCTCGTCTTTCGCATCTTGAAGGAACGGGTGAAGCTCAACGGCCTGATGTTCGGCGAGGGCACGCTGGAAATCCTGCCTGATGGGTTCGGCTTCCTCCGCAGCCCGGAGCATCACTACCTGTCATGCCCCGACGACATCTATGTCTCCCCCAGCCAGATCCGCCGCTTCGGCCTCCGCAACGGCATGAGCATTGCCGGCCAGATCCGGCCTCCCAAGGAGAGCGAACGGTATTTCGCGCTCCTGCGGGTCGAGGCGATCAACGGCGAGGATCCCGCCAAACTCTCGACCCGCGTCTTCTTCGACGACCTGACGCCGCTTCACCCCGACGAACGGATCGTGCTCGAGACGACGACCGAAGAGGTGGCGATGCGGGTGGTCGACCTGATCGTGCCGATCGGCTTCGGCCAGCGCGGCCTGATCGTGAGCCCGCCGCGTGCCGGCAAGACGATCCTGCTGCAGAAGATGGCCAAGGCGGTGCTCGCCAACTATCCCGAAGCCTACGTCTTCATGCTGCTGATCGACGAGCGGCCCGAAGAGGTCACCGACATGGAACGCCAGGTGCGGGGGCCCTCTTGTGAGGTGATCAGTTCGACCTTCGATGAAAACGCCAGCCGCCACGTGCAGGTGGCCGACATGGTGCAGGAGAAGGCCAAGCGGCTGGTGGAGTATGGCCGCGATGTCGTGATCTTCCTCGACTCCATCACGCGGCTGGCCCGGGCCTGGAATTCCGAGGTGCCCAACTCCGGCAAGATCCTCTCCGGTGGCGTTGATTCCAATGCCCTCCAGCGGCCGAAGCGGTTCTTCGGCAGTGCCCGCAAGGTGGAGGAGGGGGGGTCGCTGACGATCATCGCCACGGCACTGGTCGACACCGGCAGCAAGATGGACGACGTGATCTTCGAGGAGTTCAAGGGCACCGGCAACAACGAAATCGTGCTCGACCGCCGGCTCGTCGACAAGCGGATCTACCCGGCCATCGACATCAACCGTTCCGGTACCCGCCGGGAGGAGATGCTGCTGGAGCCCGATGAGTATCGGCGGGTCTGCGTGCTGAGACGCGTCCTCGGTGAGATGAACCCCACCGATGCCATGGAACTGCTGGTCAACCGCCTGCTGAAGACCAAGTCGAACAGCGAGTTCCTCATGAGCCTGAAGTCATGAGCCACCAGTTATCGTGAGCAATCTGGCATGAGCAATGGCGTGAACATCTTCCGAGGCCATGATGACCGGCTGCCGCCCACCGTGCGGGTGGCGGTCGTCGTCTCCCGCTACAACGACTCGATCACACGACGGCTGCTCGACGGGGCCGTGGCGACCTTCGTGGCGGCAGGTCTGCCCGCCGAACGCATCGATGTGGCCTGGGTGCCGGGGGCCTTCGAGCTGCCCTTCATCGCCGATCAGCTGGCGGCGAGCGGCCGCTACGCGGCCGTGCTCTGCCTGGGCGCCATCATCCGCGGGGAGACGACGCACGACCAGCACATCGCCCGCGCCGTGGGCGGTGGCATCGAGGCGATCGGCCGTGCCCGGGGCCTGCCTGTCTTGTTTGGTGTGCTCACCTGCGATACCCTCGCGCAGGCGCTTGCCCGGGCCGGCGGCGACGCCGCCACGGGCTACGCCGGCGTTGGCAACAAGGGCGCCGAGTGCGCCGCAGCGGCCATCGAGATGATCTCGCTTATGGGATCACTTCCTGGCCGGTCAGTGTCCTGATTCCATCGCCGCATCACCCCCGCGTTTCCATCTCAATGCCCACTCGCAGTCGAGCCCGTGAGGTCGCCCTTCAGTCGCTCTATCAGTTCGAGGCGAATCCCGGCACGGAGCAGGAGCATCTCGATCGGTTCTTGAAGGGCCGTCTCCGGGCCGCCCCGCTCGTGGACTTCGCCCGGTCGCTGGTGGAGGGCGTGCAGGCCGAGCAGGCCACGCTCGATGCGGAACTCGACTCCCGCAGCCAGAACTGGCGGGTGGCACGGATGGCGGCCACCGACCGAGCCGTCCTGCGGCTGGCAGCCTTTGAACTCCTGCACACCGACGTGCCCGGCCCGGTCGCGGTGAACGAGGCCATCGAACTGGCCCGTCGCTATGGCACGGAGGCTTCGCCGCGGTTCGTGGCGGGCATTCTCGGGCGGCTGCTCGCCGAACGTGATGGCGTGCCCGCAGACGACGCCCCGGCGGCCTCCTGACAGAAAGACTCTCGATGGCACTCTTTCGCTTCGGCCGCAAGCCGACGACCGACACCACTCCC
>CAYSPN010000025.1:0-2407 GCA_964432895.1 uncultured Candidatus Kuenenia sp. | reverse complement strand
TACAAGAAACTGGGGGGCGTCGTCGGCGTGACGGACGAACTCCGCATCACGGGCGACATCCTCGTGCGGGCACAGCCGCCGGGTGGAGGCCTCGTCGCGCCGCCTGCCGGGGGCCTGGGCCGATGATCGAGCCCCCTCAGTGGCACAGCCGCCGGCCCGGCCGTTCGTGCCACAAAGTGTCTACCGATTCCTGAGGCACCCGGTCTCTCTGAGTTGCTGAGAGTTGTATGGCTTGTGCCGGTTGTAACGCTCCGCAGAGCGGTTTTGAGCGGGCTTTGGGCTGCCGCTATCTCTATGGGTAGCGTGCTCAAGGACGGGCGTCTGCTTTTTTCCTCGCAGATGAGTATCGTAGTTACCGAGCCGACGTGCCGTTGCGCACGGCCCTGACAGTACCTTGACCCTGGCTCCCCCGAGAGTTCCGTACCGGACCGCGGCCTTGCCCATCATGGATGTGTCTGACGACGCCACGCCCGAGGCCCAGGAAGGGCCACGTTGGAGCCGTTGGTTTGTCGTGAGCATCTGCACGCTCGCGTTGATGGCGGCCGCCGCGCCCTTTATCGCGTTCTCCGCGTTCCGCGTGCTCACGGTGGAGGCGACGACGCCGATCGACTGGGTGCCGCTGCAATTCGCCCCGCGCCGTGCCTACCAGGAATTCGTCAAGGAATTCGAGAGCGGCGACGTGGTCGTGGTCTCGTGGCAAGGGTGCGAACTCGGATCGCCGGCCCTTGCCCGGCTGGTCGAGGCCGCCACAGGGGATAAGGCGCCTCGTGATCGGCAGGGGCGGCCATGGTTCGAGGGGATCGCCACCGGCTCGACCGTGCTCGACCGGCTGATGGAGCCGCCGCTGTCGCTTCCACGCGAGACGGCGATCGAGCGGCTCACGGGCATACTCGTCGGGCCCGACGGAAAGGCCACCATGGCGGCGATCGGGTTCACGCCCGAGGGGCTCGCCGATCGCAAGCATGCAGTGGCCTGGATCAGGGACACGATCCGGCAGACCGCCACCATCGACGACGACGCCGTGCACATGGCCGGCCCGGTGGTCGACAACGTGTCAGTGGACGTCGCCAGCAACGAATCGCTCGACACGTTCGCGGCGCCGGCGGCCATCATCATTCTGCTGCTCACCTGGTGGTCGCTGAAGTCTTTTGGCTACGCCTGCCTGGTGTTCGTCGTGTCGCTGTGGTGCGTGGGGCTCTCGTTTGCCACGATGTATCTCTGTGGCGACCGGATGAATCCCGTGCTGATCGTCATGCCATTGCTCATACTGGCGCTTGGTGTGTCGGGGGGCATCCACCTCGTGAACTACCTCGTCGAGTCGCTCGCTGCAGGAGGCAGAAGCGGCGTCGCGACCCGGGCCATCCGCCTCGGCTGGCTGCCCTGTCTGTTGTCGGCCGGCACGACCGCGATCGGTCTGGCATCGCTGGTGGTCAGCGAACTGGAGCCGATTCGTGCGTTCGGATTCCACGCGGCGATCGCCGTGATGGCCGCGTTGACCTCGCTGTTTCTCGTCGTGCCGGGCGTGTTCGAGCGGTGGCCGATCGCCGACCGAAGGCTGCAGGCCCATCAGGACGCGGCAACGGGATCGGGCCACGGCGGTGGTTTCACGAAGGGGTTTGCCACGTTCTGCATCCGCTTCGCGCCGGCGATCGTGGCGGTGTTCTTCGCGGCCATGGCCTTCGCTGGGGCGGGCGTGCCAGGCATCCGAACCTCGGTCCGCATCGATACGCTCTTTCCACCCGAGAGCCGTGTGATCAGCGACTATCGCTGGATCGAGGAGCACATCGGGCCGCTGGTGCCGATCGAGGTGATGCTGGAGTTTTCCAAGGATTCGACCGTGCCGCCGGCCGAGCGGCTGGCGCTCCTGGAACGCGTGGCCGACCGCCTCGGACAGACGGTGGGCGCGAGCACGGTGATGTCTGCCGCCCTGTTCCTGCCCGACACGCCGCAGGGCACTGGGCCGTTGGCATCGGCGCGACGGCGGGTGGTGGCCAAGAAGTTGGAACGCAGCCTCGTGGCGATCGACGACATGAAATACATCCGCAATCGCGACGGCGGACAGCTCTGGCGGGCGACGGCACGGATCTCCGCGCTCCGCGAGGTGGACTACGGTGTTTTGCTCGACCAGGTGCGGAAGGACATCGAGCCGGTCGTGGCCGAGGCAGGGGGGGCGGAGCGTGGTGTCAGCGTCGCCTGCACCGGGATCATGCCGCTGGTGCATGCCATCCAAAACACGCTTCTCTCCGACCTCTTTTGGAGTTTTCTCTCGGCCTGTGCGCTGATTCTGGTCGTGATGATGGTCGTGGAACGGGGCGTGTTCGCGGGGCTTGTGGCGATGATCAGCAACGTCTTTCCGATGATCCTGATGTTTGGGTTCCTCGGCTGGACGCGGACGCCCCTCGACATC
>CAYSPN010000024.1:0-2686 GCA_964432895.1 uncultured Candidatus Kuenenia sp. | reverse complement strand
ACCGACGAGGCCTCGGCCCGGGCTGCGATTCCGCAGCTGACCGACTACGCTCCGATGCTCGAGTCGTTGCAGAAGTCGACCGTGGCCCTGCCTGAGGCTGGCCGCTCGACGATCGTGGAACTGGTGACGAAGAACATGGGCTCCCTGCAGAAGGTGATCGACACCGTCATGGCGATCCCCGGCGTCAAGGAGATCCTTGGGCCGACCGTCACGCCGATGGTTGAGACGCTCTCGAAGCTCGGCAAGTAATGCTGTCATGCGGCGTTTCGCCGCACGACTGCTGAAGACAACACTGGCCCGGATCGGCTCCGCTGATCCGGGCCAGCTTGTTTTCCATCATCACCAGTAGATGTACTGCATGAACCGCTCGCGGTCGGGCTTCGGGAGATCGTCCACGTTACGGACGACCCAGCGGTTGTCCTCGGTGTCGACCAGCATCTTGCCGTCGGCGCCGTAGTCGATGGCCTGACTCTGCGTCCACCGCATCGTGAGCGCCTGGCGACCGGCGTCGGTCTCCACGTCGAGATCGAGGTAGCCATGGGCGAGCTTCACACCATGCACGCGGGTGATCGTCCGCACGAGCGATCGCCGTGCCAGCGCCATCCGCACGATTGCTGCGTTGGCGTCGCTCCATCCTTCAAGCGAGCGGATCATCCCGAGTTCGACCTCCTCGCCCGTCTCGCTCCAACCACGGACCGAGAGATACCCCTCCGGATGCGTGGCCGGGAAGGTACGGACCACGAAGATGCCGGCAGCGATCTGCGAATCGTCCTTCCAGAGCTCGATCCGGGCATGCGAGCCGATCGCGAAGCGGTGCTCATGCGGGGCGAGCCACTGGATGCAGGCTGCGGCCGGCGGCGGCTGCATGGCATGCTGCGACGCATCCGGTGCGGGGTGTCCGGGCTTGCCCTTGCTCGTGTCCTTGTCCTCCACCAGCAGGCTGTCGACCGTGGGCTGCTTGGAGACCTGGGTCTGGATCCGTACGAGGCGGGCGTAGATGCCGTCGGCGGCGAGCAGTTCGGCATGGGTGCCCTGTTCGACGAGCCGGCCGCGATCGAAGGCGAGGATGCGGTCGGCATTGCGGAGCGTGGAAAGCCTGTGGGCGATCGCGATGGTCGTCCGCCCGCGGACAAGGACGGCGAGCGCCTCCTGGATGCTCTTCTCCGCCTCGGCATCGATGTTGCTCGTGGCCTCGTCGAGCACAAGCACCCGCGGATCGTAGAGCAGCGTCCGCGCGATCGAGAGCCGCTGTTTCTCGCCGCCGGACAGGCCGGCGCCGTGCTCACCGAGGAGTGTTTCGTAGGCCAGCGGCTGGCGGCAGAGAAAGTCGTGGGCACCCGCCGCCTTTGCGGCTGCAAGGCCCTGCTCGATCGTCGCCTGAGGCCGGCCGTAGGAGAGGTTTTTCCAGATCGTGCCCCGGAAGAGGAACGATTCCTGGAAGACGACGCCCAGCTTCTCGCGCAGGTCGTGCATCGACAGGTCGCGGATGTCGATGCCGTCGACCGTGATGCTCCCCTCCTGCACGTCGTGGAATCGTGACAACAGGCTGACGAGCGTCGTTTTGCCGGAGCCGCTCCGCCCCACGATCCCCACCATTTCCCCCGGCTGCACGTCGAACGAGACGTCGCGAAGCACCGGCTGGTTCCGGTCGTAGCCGAAGGTCACGTCGTGAAAGCGAATCGCCCCCTGGACGTTCTCCCAAGCCACCGGCGCCTTCGGCTCCGTGATCAGGGCCGGCGTGTCGAGCAGCTCCAGCACCCGTTGGCTGCCGGAGAGAAAGCTTGTCAGCCAGGTCGTGAAGTTGGAGAGCGCGCCCAGGGGCGCGTAGAACATGGCCAGGTAGGCGAGAAACGCGATCAATTGGCCCAGCGTCATCTGGCCACCGATCACGTCCCGTCCGCCGACATACCAGACGATCAACCCGCCGAGCCCGAAGACGATCTGCATCGAGGCGGCATAGGTGGTGTTCGTGTGTTCGACCCATTGCCGCCACTGGCGGAGATGGTCGCTGGCGGAATGGAAGCGGTCGCGTTCTCGGGATTCCTGCGAGAAGGCCTTCACCACGCGGATGCCCGAGAGCATGCCGGAGAGCGCCGCCATCTGCTTGCTGGAAGCGTCCCAGAGCCGATAGTGCCGCGGATAGACATGCCGCCAGAAGATCCACGAGCCGAGAATCACCAGGGGCACGGGGATGAGCGTGAACAGTGCGAGCTTGGGATTGATCCAGACGAGCATCGCTCCCACGCCCACGAGCTGCACGATCTGGAGCAGGAATCCGCCCGTGATCTGGTGCATGAGGCCGTGCAGCGCCTCGCTGTCGTGCGCCACCCGGCTGATCATCGAGCCGACCTGGTGACGGTCGTAGTAGGCGATCGACAGGCTCTGCAGCTTGGTCACCATCTCATCGCGGAGGGTCGCGGTGATGCCCGTACCGATATCGGTTGCGAGGCGACCCTTGAGGATGCCCACGACTGAAAGCAGCACGCGAGACAGGGCCAGCGCCAGCACGACGACCAGCAGCGCCGTCTTGAAATCGGGCGCGGCGGTCGCCGTCGCGTCGGTCCGCCCCGACAGAATGTTGTCGACCATGTATTGCTGCAGCTTCGGTGGGGCGAGTTCGGCCACGACTCCCAGAAACGTCAGCAGGCAGAGCAGGATTGCGCCGCGGGTGTAGGGGCGGAGCAGT
>CAYSPN010000023.1:0-5899 GCA_964432895.1 uncultured Candidatus Kuenenia sp. | reverse complement strand
GCCCAGCTTCTGGCGGTGGCCGGGCACGCTTCCTTCGGGCATCGATGTGCCGGCCGTGACGGCGCACATCGACGTGCTGCCGACGCTCTGCGAACTCGCCGGGGCGGAGATCCCGACCGGCATCGCGGCCAAGGTCGAAGGGAGAAGCCTCGTGCCGCTGTTGCGAGACGGAAAAGCCCCGTGGCCTGACCGGCCACTGTTTACGCACGTGGGCCGGTGGGACCGTGACAAGCAGGCGGAGACTGAGTATCGCCAGTGCCGCATCCGCGAGGGGAAGTGGAGCCTCGTGAACGTCAAGAACAGTCCCACGTCATGGGAACTCTACGATGTCTCCGCCGATCCGGGCGAGAAGGACGATGTGGCGAAGCAGCATCCGGACGTCGTGGCCCGTCTCGCCGGCGAATACCACCGCTGGTGGCAGTCCGTGCAGTCTGATCTCGTCAATGAGCATGTCCCTGTCCCCGCCGTGAATCCGTTCAAGGTCGCCTACGAGCGGCAGTTCGGCCCGCCGCCGACCCTGGCCGACGTGTCCTACGGCCCCCATCCCAAGCAGGTGATGCACTTCTGGAAGACGCCACGGGCCACGGCGGACGCGCCCGCACCGCTGCTCTTCTTCCTCCCCGGCGGTGGCTGGCAGGGGGGCGACCGGATGAGTGGTCTGACAGGCATGCTGCCGAAGATGCTTGCGGCCGGAGTTTCCGTGGTGTCGACCGAATATCGGTTCATCAAGGAGGCGATGGATGCGGGCATCGAGCCACCGGTAAAAGCGCCGCTCTCCGATGCGGCGCGGGCGCTGCAGACCGTCCGCAGCCGAGCGGCAGAGTGGCACTTCGACAAGGCTCGCATCGCCGCCAGCGGCGGATCGGCCGGTGCCTGCACGAGCCTGTGGCTGGCGTTTCACGACGACATGGCCGATCCCAAGAGTGCCGATCCGGTGGCGCGGGAGTCGACCCGGCTGCTGGCCGCTGCCGTGACCGGCGCGCAGACCACGCTTGATCCGCTCCAGATGAAGGAGTGGACGCCCAACAGCCGCTATGGCGGCCATGCCTTCGGCTTCATGAGGAGCGCCGATAAGCGGGACAGTCAGTTCGCCGAGTTTCTTGCGGCCCGCGACCGGCTCCTGCCGGTGATCAACCAGTATTCGCCCTATGCACTGGTGTCGGCGGACGATCCGCCGATCTACCTGCAGTACGGTGCGCCACCGGCCCTCGGCCAGGAACAGAAGGATCCGACGCACTCGGCGAACTTTGGCGTGAAGCTCAAGGAGCGGCTTGATGAGGCGGGCGTGCCCTGCGAACTGGTCTATCCGGGGGCCGCCGGCGTGCAGCACCCGTCGGTGACGGACTATCTCCTCGCCAGACTCCGCGGTGGGGAATGAACTGTCGTTTTCATTCGGATCAGCAGGAGATGCCTGGTATGGCAACACAAGCGTGGTACCGACTCCTCGTCGGCGGCATCGCGCTGGCGTCGGTGCTGCTGGCCGGTGGAGCCCAGGCCGAGGGGCCGCGGCCACCCAACATCGTCTTTTTTCTCTGTGACGATCTGGGATCGGGTGACGTGGCGGCCCTCGGCTCCCGCGACATCCACACGCCGGAGATCGACCGCTTGTGTGCCCGAGGCACTCGGCTCGCGAGGCACTGGGCTGGAAACGCGGTCTGTGCGCCCAGTCGCTGCGTGCTCATGACTGGAATGCATCCCGGCCATGCGGTGGTGCGGAGCAACCGCGAGGTCAAGCCCGAGGGACAAGCCCCGATGCCGGCGGGCACCGTGACGCTCGCCCATCTGCTCCGCGCTGCCGGCTACGCGACGGGCGGCTTCGGCAAATGGGGGCTGGGGGCACCGGGCAGCGCGTCGGACCCGCTGGCTTCGGGCTTCGACCGATTCTACGGCTACAACTGCCAGCGGCAGGCGCATTCCTACTACCCCGATCATCTCTGGGATGACCACGAGCGGCTTGATCTCGACGGCAAGACCTATTCCGCCGACCTCATCGCCGAGAAGCAGCTCGAGTTTCTCCGCGCGAACGCGAACCGCCCCTTCTTTCTGTACGTCCCGACAACCGTGCCGCATCTGGCGCTCGAGGTGCCGGCGGACGAGCCGTCCCTCACGGACTACGCGAAGCACTTTGCCAACGAGGAGCCCTACCGCGGCGGCAAGGGATACGTGCCCTGCGAGCGGCCGCTGGCGACGTATGCCGCGATGGTGACGCGGATGGACCGGGAGGTCGGTCGCATCGTGCGGTTGCTCGACGAACTGACACTCACCGACGACACGATCTTCGTGTTCACAAGTGACAACGGAGCCGCTGCACCGGGAGCCGGCGGCATCGACACCGCAAGGCTCGCGAGCAACGGTGCCCTCCGGGACTGGAAGGGGTCGCCCTACGAGGGGGGGCTGCGTGTGCCCTCGGTGATCGTCTGGCCCGGCAAGATTGTCGCTGGCCGATCGATCGATGCTCCCACGGGCTGTGAGGACTGGCTGCCGACGCTGCTCGACCTGTCGGGCCTTCGTGACCGCATCCCGTCGGGCCTCGACGGCGTGAGCCTCGCGTCGATGCTGTGCGGCACGGCAGACCCCCCGGTGCGAACGCTCTACCGCGAGTTAACCGAGCGGCAGTGGCAGACGGCGATCGACGGGCGGTGGAAGGCCGTCCGCCGCGGCAAGGGCAACGGGAAGCAACGGTCCGCTGATGCCCATGCGACGGAACTCTACGATATCGAGGCCGACCCTTCCGAGTCGCGGGATGTCGCCGTTGAGCATCCCGACGCGGTCGCGCGGATGGAGGCGATCCTCGACCGCGAGCATCTGCCGCACCCGGACTGGCCGATGCCGTTTGCCGACATCGGCAGGCAGCCGCAGCCGGCTCCGGCCACCGCGGCGACCAAACGGCCTAACATCCTCTACATCATTGCCGACGACCAGTCGCCCTTCGACCTCACGTGCTACAACCCCGCCTCGACACTCGACACGCCGGTGATCGACCGGCTCGCCGCCGAAGGAATGGTGTTTGACGCGGCGTATCACATGGGCTCGTTCTCCGGGGCGGTCTGCACGCCGAGCCGGCACATGGTGATGTGCGGCCGGTCGGTCTGGCACCTGCCGATCGGCCCCGCCAAGTCGTCGTGCCCACCAGATATCGCCCAGTTCACGCTCGCGCCTGTTTTCAATCGGGCCGGCTACGACACGATGCGGACCTGCAAGCAGGGCAATGCCTACGAGGGTGCCGACAAACTCTTCACGATCCGCCACGACGCCACCAGACGGGAGGGCACGCACGAGGGGGGCAGCGGCTGGCACGGCGACCGGGTCATGGACTATCTCGCGGAGCGGGAGCGGACGCAGGACACCGACCCGTTCCTGATCTACTTTGGGTTCTCGCATCCGCACGACACTCGCGACGGCACGCCGGAACTGCTCGCAAAATACGGCGCCACCAACCACACCGACAGGTCGTCGCCGCCGGCCGCCGATCTGAAGCAGCCGCCGCTACCCGGCAACTGGCTGCCCAGGCACCCCTTCGATCATGGCCACATGCATGTCCGCGACGAGATGGCGGTGAGCGGAGTGTGGGATCGCCGTGACGAGGCCACGATTCGCAATGAACTGGGCCGCGAATACGCCTGCAGTGAAAATATCGACCGGCAGATCGGCCGGGTGCTCGAGAAGCTCGCGGCGATGGGCGAGCTCGAAAACACGTGGATCTTCTACACGGCCGACCACGGCATGGCGATCGGCCGCCACGGCCTGCAGGGCAAGCAGAATCTCTACGAACACACCTGGCGGGTGCCCTTCATCGTGAAGGGGCCGGGAGTGAAGCCGGGAAGTCGCGCCCCTGGCAACATCTACCTCGGCGACACGCTGGCCACGCTCTGCGACATCTCCGGTATTGAGCCGCCGGTCTCGAACGAGGGCACGAGTTTTCTGCCGGTGCTCGAGGGGCGGCAGCAGACCGTTCGCGACGTCCTGTACGGCGTTTACTGTGGCGGCCAGAAGCCGGGGATTCGCAGTGTGCGGCAGGGGGACTGGAAGCTCATCAAGTATGAGTCGCCTTCCGGCGGCCTCCACACGCAGCTGTTCAACCTGCATGAAAACCCGCAGGAGTTTCTTGCCGAGCACCATGCGGCATCGGTCGCTGAGGCCATTGCGGCGGTGCCCCAGCCGCTCCAGAAAAACCCGCTCCAGAAAAACCTGGCCGCCGATCCGGCCCACTCCGAAAAACGTGCCGCGATGGAGGCCGTTCTCCTTGCCGAGATGCAGCGGCATGACGATCCATTTCGGTTTTCCGACCAGCCTGTGAAGGAGCCCGCACCATGACCGCCTCCACCCCCCTGGCCTGCCTCGTGGCCGTTCTGATGGCCCTCGTGGCATCGGCCGGCACCGTGCGTGCCGCGGCCCCGCCGAACGTCGTCGTGATCTTCATCGACGACCTGGGCTATGGCGACATCGGCCCGTTCGGAGCCACGAAGCAGCAGACCCCCAACCTCGACCGCATGGCGGCCGAAGGGATGAAGCTCACAAGTTTCTACGCGGCGCCGGCCTGCTCAGTGTCGCGGGCGCAACTGCTCACCGGCTGTTATGGAGTGCGGGTCGGCGTGCCCGGGGTCTACTTTCCCGCCGGTCCCGAAGGCCTCAATCCTGCCGAGGTCACGATCGCAGAACGGCTGAAGCCCCTCGGCTATGCCACCGCATGCATCGGGAAGTGGCATCTCGGCGACCAGCCCGAGTTTCTCCCCACCCGCCAAGGCTTCGATCGCTACTACGGCATTCCCTATTCCAATGACATGCAGCGGGTTTCGGCCGAGACCGGCCAGCGGGTCGTGCCGCTGCTGCGTGACGAGACAGTCGCCGAACTGCTGACCGACGAGATGCAGACGGCGATCGTGGAAAAGAGCACGGCCGAGGCGGTGCGGTTTATCGAGGAGGCGAAGGGGGGGCCCTTTTTCCTTTATCTGCCCTACACGGCGGTGCATGCCCCGATCGTGCCGGGGAAGCGGTTTCAGGGCAAAAGCCACAACGGAAAGTTCGGCGACTGGGTCGAGGAAGTCGATTGGAGCGTCGGCGAACTGCTCGACACGCTCCGGCGGCTCGAGCTCGCTGACAACACGCTTGTGATCTTCACGAGTGACAACGGACCATGGGTGAGCGTCGTCGGTGACGCGACGACAGCCGGCCCGCTCCGCGGCAGCAAGGGAAGCACCTGGGAGGGAGGCGTGCGGGTGCCAACCATCGCCTGGTGGCCCGGGCACATCAAGCCGGGCACGACCTGCGACACGGTGGCCGGCACGATCGATCTGTTGCCGACGTGCGTGAAGCTTGCCGGCGGCACGGTGCCCTCCGAACCGGTCATCGACGGTCGGGATATGTCGGGCCTGCTTCTTGGCTCGTCGCAGGAATCACCGCGAAACGCCCACGCCTATTTCCAGGGCAACGGTCTGCAGGCGGTCCGGCAGGGGAAGTGGAAGCTCGCGATCGCTTCACAGGCCAGTGGCATGGGCAAGAAGAACACCCAGTCACCGGAGCCGGCATCGCTCGATCAGCCGCGGCTCTACGACCTCGATGCCGACATCGGCGAGACGACCAACGTCGCCGCGTCGCATCCGGCGGTGGTCGCCGACCTGAAGGCCCTCGCGTTGGCCATGCAGCAGGAACTGGGGAATCCGCAGTCACCGGCCCGCCGGCCCGCCGGCAGCGTCGCGAACCCGCAGACGATCTACCAGACGGTTCCGCAACCGCCGAAGCAGAGCCAAGAAACGAAGCAGACGAAGCAGACGAAGGCGACGAAGGTGAGTAAGCAGGCCGAGAAAGCCGAGGCGGCGGCACGACCCAACATCGTGCTCTTCCTGGCCGATGACCTCGGCTACGGCGAACTGGGCTGCTACGGCAACACCGCGGCCATCAC
>CAYSPN010000022.1:0-1593 GCA_964432895.1 uncultured Candidatus Kuenenia sp. | reverse complement strand
GCACGGAGACCTTGCCGCAACTCGATTCCGCCCTGCTGCCCGACGATCCGGCAGTGCTGAAACAACTGGTCGCGCAGTTGCTGGAAGAGTTGCGGAAGGAACGCGGCGCACGTGAGCGGTTGGAGCACCATCTCCATCTGCTGCTGAAAAGGATCTACGGCAGCACGAGCGAGAAGATCGATCCGCGGCAAGGCGTTTTGTTCGATCCTCAGACCGGCGCGGAAGAGACGACTCCGACCGCGCCCGCTTCGCCGCCTACGGCGACGACGGCCTCCCCGAACCGCCATCGTCACGGTCGCGGGCGGATTCCCGACAAGATCGCGCGTGAAGAGCGAGTCCATGATCTAACGGACGCGGAGAAGACAACCTTGGGCGGCGCGGAGAACTTGGTGGAATTGCCGCCGGAGCGGAGCGAGCAGCTCGACTGGCGGCCTTCGACGTTGTTCGTCGTCGTCCACGTCCGCAAGAAATACGCCCGCAAAGAGCAACTGCCGGAGAGCGGCCTGACGCTCTCGGAGCAGAACGTGGCGGTGGCTCGCAAGCCGCCCGAGGCCGTTCCCGGCGCGTTGGCCGCTCCGGGGCTGATGGCGCAAGTGATCGTGAGTAAGGGCGCCGACCATCTGCCCTTGCACCGTCTGGAAGGGATTTTCCAGCGGCAGGGCGTCCGCCTTTCGCGGCAGACGATGGATGGATGGTGGCTGTCGACAGCCGAATTTCTCCAGCCCCTGTACGCCCTGGCCATCCGCGTGGTGCTCGCTTCGCACGTCATTCACACCGACGACACGACGGTAAAGATCCGTGATGCTTGGCGAAAGCTGAAGCACACAGGCCGATTCTGGCCCTACGTGGGCGACCCGCTCCATCCGCTGACGGTGTTCGACTACACGGCAACCCACCACCGGGCCGGGCCGGCCGCATTTTTGAAGGACTATCACGGGTACTTGCAGGCGGATGCCTTCAACGGCTACGACGGGATCTATTTGGAATCCCAAGGTCGGATCGTCGAAGTGGGCTGTTGGGCGCATGCGCGGCGGAAGTTTCACGAGTGCCGACATCTGGACTTGGCCCGCATGGAGACGTCGTTGGCCTGGATCGGCAAGCTCTACGCCGTGGAAAAAGATCTGCGGGAACGCTGTCAGGGCGAGTGGCAGAACGTCACGCTAGAGGATCGCGCCGTGCGGATTGCAGCCGAGCGTCAGGAGCGGTCGCGGCCGCTGTTGGCCAGCTTCCATGCCTGGCTGGAAGCAGAATCTCACAAGGTCTTGCCCAAGAGCACGGTTCGCGGAGCGATGGACTATACGCTGAACAACTGGGCAGCCCTGTCCGTTTACCCTGACGACGGTTGGTTGGACATCGACAACAACGAAGGCGAAAATTCGCTGAGGGGCCTCTGCATCGGACGACGTAACTGGCTTTTCTGTGGCAGCGACCGCGGCGGTCGTGCCGCGGCGATCCACTTCAGCCTGTTGGCATCCTGCAAGCGTCACGGCCACGATCCCTGGGTCTACTATCGCGACGTGCTCACCCGCCTCCCGTCGATGCTTCCCGGGGCGAGCGAGGAAGAGCTTCTCGCCCTCCTGCCTCACCTTTGGA
>CAYSPN010000021.1:0-2776 GCA_964432895.1 uncultured Candidatus Kuenenia sp. | reverse complement strand
GCCGGCCTCGCGATCGCCAACTCGCTCACCGCTCTCTCCGGCGCCATCGTCGCACAGTATCAGGGCTTCGCCGACGTGCAGATGGGGATCGGCATGGTGGTCTGGGGCATGGCCAGCGTCTACCTGGGCGCGGCCCTCGTGGGCCAGGTGCGGCTCGGCGGGGCACTGCTGGCCACGCTCGCCGGCAGCGTGACCTTCCGCCTGCTCGTCGCCGCCGCGCTCCGCGCCGGGCTCGATCCCGACTGGCTCAAGTTTACGACGGCCGTCGTCGTGCTGACGGCGCTCGTCGCGCCGCGGCTGCTCGTGCGACGGCACCAGGCTTCCGCCGCACGATAAACCGCGGCCACACCGGATCAACCCAAGCCCACGTATCACAGATGCTCGAACTCCGCGACGCCACCGTGACGTTCTCCGCCCCCGGCGGGCCGCTGGTCCGCGCGGTCGATCGCGTGTCGCTGACGATTCCCAGCGGCCAGTTCGTCGTGGTCATCGGCACCAACGGGTCGGGCAAGAGTACGCTCCTGGGATCGATCGCGGGCACCGTCCGTCTCGACGGCGGCAGCATCCATCTGACCGGCCATGACATCACGCGATGGCGGGAAGATCAGCGGGCGCGGCTGGTGGGCCGAGTGTTTCAAGATCCGCGGGCCGGGACGGCCGCCAGCCTGACCGTGCTCGAAAACATTGCCGTCGCCGCCTGTCGCGGCCGCCGGGCCGGGCTTTCGTGGGCGACCAGCCGCAGCCTGCGGGCCGAGGCCGCCCGGCGGTTGGGAGCAATCGTGCCGGGCCTCGAAACCCGGCTCGACCAGCCGATCGGTTCGCTCTCGGGCGGCCAGCGGCAGATCGTGACGCTCGTGATGGCGACGTGGCAAAGGCCCGACCTGCTCCTGCTCGATGAACACACCGCCGCACTCGATCCGGCCGCCGCCGACCGGGTGGTGCAGGCCACGGCAAGGCTCGTCCGCGAACAGAACCTCACGGCGCTGATGGTGACGCATTCGCTCGCGCAGGCCGCGTCGCTCGGCGACCGACTGCTGCTCGTGCATCGGGGGCGCATCGCCCTCGACGTGCATGGAGCGGCCAAGCGGCGGCTCTCCGCCGATGACCTCGCGTTTCGCTTCGCCCGGCTGCGGTCCTCCGATCAGCTCGACGAGGCCGCCGCACGTTCCCTCTCCGACTTGTATGTGTAGGAGGCAATCGAAAGGCAGCCATGAAGTCGTCGCAAGTCCTTGCCTTTCTCCGCCGTGCCGTGCCGACCGTAGCCCTGCTCGTCGGCGCGTCGGCGCTCTTGCTGCTCACTGACAGGCAGTCGGCCAAGCGGGCGTTGCCGGCGATCGCCGTGCTCCAGCAGACCAGCTCGATGGTGCTCGAGGATGCGGTCAAAGGAATGATCGAAGGGCTCGCCGAGCGAGGCTTCGTCGACGGCAAGACCGTGACGATCCGCCGCTACAATGCCGAAGGGGACATGGCCCAGGGCAACGCGATCGCCCGCGAAATCGTCGGCGGGCCGTTCGATCTAGTGCTTACCTCCAGCACGCCATCGCTGCAGGCGGTGGCGACGGCCAACACTCGTGGCCGGCTCAAGCATGTGTTCGCGGCGGTGGCTGATCCCTTCTCGGCGGGCGTCGGCTTCGATCGGGCCGATCCGCGAGTGCATCCGCCGCACCTCGTCGGGTATGGCAGTCTGGCGCCGGTGAACACAACGTTTCTGATCGCCCGGCGGCTGAATCCCCGTCTGGCTCGCGTGGGCGCGGCCCACAATCCTTCGGAGAGCAATTCCCGTCGCTTCATGGAACTCGCGCGGGCCAGCTGCAAGGCGCTTGGCATCGAACTGCTCGAGGCGCCGGTGGAGAATTCTTCCGGAGTGATCGAGGCGGTGCAGTCGACCATCTCACGAGGCGCCGAGGCGATCTTCGTGCCGGGCGACACGACGGTGATCAGTGCGGTCGACTCGGTCATCGCCACCGCCGCCAAGGCGGACATTCCGGTGTTCAGCGTGAATCCGGGCGCACCCGACCGGGGCACGCTGTTTGACATCGGCTTCAATTTCCGAGAGGTGGGCCTCGTGGCTGGTCGGCTCGCGGCCGATCTGCTCTCGGGCACCGATCCGAAAACAGTGCCGATCCGCGAGACGGCCCGCGAGATTCCGCCCTACCTCGTGATCAACACGGCCACGAAGGCGGCGGCTCCCGATCGCTGGCAGGTGCCGGAGGATCTCAAGCTGCAGGCCCGGTATCTGATCGACGGTGCGGGACTACACGAACAGCCCGACGCGATGTTTCAGGGGCCGTTCGACGAGGCTTCGGTGCAGTGACCGGCGGGCAACGTCCGGATTCCCTTGCTTGCGCTGCGGGCTTGGATGAATACGGACTCCCATGCAAGCCCGACGCGCGAGCGAGGGAATCCGTAATTGCGGACCCAACAAACCCGCAGCAGTCCTGAAATCAGCGGATGAGACAGGCAACGGTCATGCCGAACGCTTCTGCTCCGGCCCCTATTTTCCCCAGTCTTCCCGAGCCGACCCTGGGGGCGTTTCGCGCGGCTCACGGAGTGCGCGGGCCGATACACCCCACCATGGGGAATCGCAACGAGCGGATACGGTGTGCGGAAGGCTGTTGTGCAACGACGCGCAGCCTCCGCAGTCGGAGTTTTGCCGAAGCGACCCCAGCCTTGCGTATCGCCCCCGGCACGGGCAAGGGAGCGGCGCCGCGGCGGGCGCTCCTGGGGGCCGACGCGTTCGAGCACGTGATGGCGCCGCTGGTCGACCGACGCGTCG
>CAYSPN010000020.1:0-4578 GCA_964432895.1 uncultured Candidatus Kuenenia sp. | reverse complement strand
CTCCGGCGAGCCGAGCGCCGTGAGGCGGGCGATCTTGGGCAGCGGCAGATCGCCGCTGCGCAGGAGCTCCTTGGCGCGGGCGACGCGTTGCCTGCGGATCTCCTCCGCGATGCCACGGCCGAGCAGCCGCCGCACGCGTCGTTCGAGAGCGCGCCGGTCGAGCCCCGAAGCCGCGACCACGTCCGGCACGCCGATCGGATCGCAGGCGTGATCCCGCAGAAAGCGGATCGCCTCGCGGAGAGAGACATCCTCGATCGCCAGCAGATCGGTCGACCCGCGGGTCACGATGCCCGGGGGCGCGAGCCGCGTCGCGTGCGCCGGAGGAGGGAATCCCGCCAGCATCGCCGCCAGCATGCGCGCCGCCTCGCGGCCGATCTGTTCGGCCGGGAATGGCGAACTCGACAGCGCCGGCAGGGAGAGGGTGCAGGTGAGTTCGTCGTCATCGCCGGCGAGGATCGCGACCTCGTCCGGCACGAGGCAGCCGGTATCGACCGCGATGTCGAGCAGGTGGCGGGCGCTTCGCGACGCCCAGGCGAGAATGCCGACCGGCTTGGGCAGGGCCGCCAGCCAGCCGGCCACCCGCGACGCCCAGGCCTCCCAGCCGCGCTGCGGGCTGCCCAGGTCCGGGCAGACATGCACGTGCATGCCACGGGATGCCGCGGCCCGGGAGAAGGCGGCGGCATGCCGCCGCACGTAGTCGTGGCGCGGCGGGCCAAAGTAAGCCAGCGCGACGATACCTCGGTCGATGAAGTGGTCGACGGCGAGGGTGCCCGCGGCGTCGAGATCGTGGGTGACCCGAGGAAAGTCGCAGCCGGGAATCTCGATCGCCGACACGTTCACGACCGGAAGCCCCGCCGCGGCCAGGTGCGTCGCCGTCTCCGCGTCGGCGATCCGGGCGATGACTCCGTCGCCGCGGAAGCCACGGGGCAACCGCATCGGCATCTCGTCGCCCCGCTCCTCGATCCAGAGGGACCAGGGCTCGTGTGCTTGACAGAAGGCGTGCACCCCGCGGGCAATGCGGCGGCCCCAGGACTTCGAAGTACCCACCAGGAGGGCGATCCGCGGCGGGCCCGGTCGCCGTAGGGAGCGGCTGTCGGCTCGCTGGGCCGCTTCTTTGACGCCGACAGTCGTTGGGATCCGCGTCATGCTCGCTACTCCATCCGCCCGCCGCGCCAACTGCCGTCGCCCGGCGCGACGTCCTCCGATCATATCGCTTTCGGCGACGGTGTGACGTCCACAGGGCCGCGGCCGGTCAGCGCTCGGAGGGATTCGCCGCCGCCGGTGGCACGTCGAAGTCGAGCACCGCATCCCCCGCGCCCACGTCGGCGGTAAAGAGATACTCCCGGAACAGCGTCTTACTGCGGAAGGCTGCGATCCGGTCGATCGTCGCTTCGGCGGCGTCGGCCATCGGCTGGCCATCATGTCCTTCGATCCGGACTTGATAGGTGCCGCCGCGCACGCCCCTGCCCGGGGGCCCGCCCTGGGTGTCGTAGGCGCCGTCAAGGATCGTCGCATATCCCGCAGGGCCGTGGTTGCCACGCCTGGAGTCGGGCAGGAAGTAGATCTGCCCGGCGGGCACCGGCCGGCCCCCGAAGGTGACACGACCGGAGACGCGAAGCAGTTGCTCCCGTTCGCTGCAGCCGAGCGCGATCTGGCCCAACAGCAGGGCGAGTGGGAGGAGCAGCCGCGTGTTCAATCGCTGGTTCACGAGATCACGTCACGGCAAGGAAACAGATTCGCCGCCGTTGCGGCTGGCAAGCGCGATGTAGACGTCCCACCCGATGTCTTCGCCGACGAAGGCGACGGAGCCGTCGGCTTTACAAAAGGTGGCACCCCCCGGATGATCGCTGCCGAAGCTCACGTCGTTGAAGTTGTTGCTGCCGTTGAACGCCGTCGAACGGAGTGGATTCCTCACGTTCTTGCACGACGCAGCGGAGCCACCGGAGGAGAAATATCCCCTGGTCCAGACACGAAAGCAGTTGGCGGTGCGCCACGAGAGCTCGCCGACCATCAAGGTGCTCGACGTGCCGTCGGTGATCTTCGGGATTGACACCTTCGAGTTCACTCCGAGCGTGCCCTGCTTGGCCGGCCCCCCCATGAAGCCGCCGAGCGAAAACTCGTAGACCGTGCCCGTCGCGGCGCCGGGGATCTGGCCGCGCGGCCCCATCACGCCGACATAATGGCTCGTGCTGCCGGTCTCTCCGGCGGTGGTGCTCTGCGAGCGAAAGACCGAAGCCGACGGGCAGAGAAACGTGTCGATCGCCATGTCGCCAAACGTGGAAGTGCCCGTGACGATCGCGGTGTACGGGGTTTCCGTGTAGCTCTTGGACAGGTTCGCTTTCGCGAACAGTTCCGCCTGCTCGATGTACGGCAGGAGACGCACGTGGAACGACAGGCTGACGGCGGGCGAGAACGATTCCGGCGCGCCCCCGACGGAGACGCTGTTGGCGTCGCCGGAAGCTCCTGGCGGAAAGACCTTCAGGCCGTCGTGGTAGGTAAGCAGAGCCAGCCCGAGTTGCCGGACCCTGTTTTGGCATGTGTTGCGCCGGGCGGCCTCCCGGGCCGACTGCACGGCGGGCAGCAGGAGGCCGACGAGCGTGCCGATGATCGCGACGACGACGAGCAGTTCCACGAGGGTGAAACCTGAATGGTGCCCAGTCCCATGCGGCCGCTGCCTTTGCGGGAGAGTACGCGAACGAACCATGAAGACCTGCCCCCATCGACGATTGGTGAGCCGAACGGCGCAAAAACTCAGCTTGTCGATTAAAGACGGCGGCTCAACGGGCGGCAAGCCGCGGTTGCGGCACAAAACGAATCGTTTGCGACAGTCGGCTCGACGCAGCCCGCTCAGCGGTCGGGCCGCGGGCTGTGCCATGTGCCTGCCATTGCAGGACGGATACACGCCCGGTCCCTTACAAGACAACCCCTACGCCCACCCCCCGGCGGCAGCCCGTGCAGAGGGCGCGTGCGAATCCAAAGAAGAGGATGCCGCACTCGAGATAGCCGCGGACTTCTTCCTCGACGAAGGGCGGCACGGGCCGCACGGCACGGTCGCGCCAAGCGAGCTGGCTCTCGAGGATCTCGGAGACGATCTTGTGCAGTGGCGTCTTCTCGGGGCGGAGATGCTCGTAGCGATGGGACCTCGTCGGGCCGAAATGCGGGCGGAGGCGGGGCCAAGCGGGAAACGTGGCGCCGAAGCGATCATGGGTGGACCGGGGCGAGGATACGGGCAATGATCGCCCGCACACTATTCTGCCGCCAACCTTGATGCGAGCGGCCCGCGTGACGCGCCGTCGCTCCGGGTCGCCAACCTTTCCCGTCATGGCCAGCCGCAGACCCCGAAAACCCTAAAAACCACTCGCCGCCGCGGCCGTCGTGCCGATGCGGGCCGCATCGCCATGGTCGTCAATCGAGCCCCGGCGCCCGACGAGCGGCTCGCTTTGTTCGGTCACGCCGCCCGCAGCACCCGGCTGTTAGTGAGGTTGGGCCAGGCGTTCGAGATTCCGGCGATTGATTTTGACCGGCTGTTTTCCGCGACCTGTCAGCAAAAAACCGCACGCATGACGAACCGGGAATAAGCGAGTTACCCGTTCGGGAAAGTCGCTTATTCTCGGGTCGTGCCACCCCCACAAAAACGAGCGTTTTACGGGCGTCCGCGACTCCAGGAAAACGGCACCGATCCGCTTCGGACGCCCTTGCTGCCCACCAGGGACGACCGCAACGTTGAGCAGAAGCAGGATCACCGGAGTGGACTCCATAGTTTCAAGATCGTCGTCGAGAAGAACGAAGATGGCTTCGTTTCTTACCCGCTCGGTTTCTCGAGATGCATCGTCGGCCAGGGCGACACTGCGGACGAAGCCATCGCTGATGTCCAGTCGGCGATTCGATTTCACATCGACTCATTCGGCAAGGATGCATTTGCGGATGATTTGCCACTGCTGCATGCCTACGTAACGGAAGCTAGTCTCCCGCGCACCGAATGACCGGCACGTTTCCGGAAGATCCCTCACTACACTTTTCGTGAACACGTTCAACGAATCAGAGATTGAGCGAACTCACGGAGAGCCCGCACCCAGGCGAGCCATAGGGCACGGTCACGACCTGCTTCCGGTGAAACTTCGTCGTATCGAAATACGGTACCAAACGGCGTAAGCCGATCGATATCTGCAAGCTCGGCCGGCAATTCAATTCCATTGCTGGCAAGCAACTCAACGAGGACGCCGAGATTGTGGGTGCGGGGATAATCCACGTTCCGCGAAGTCAGCACTGCCTTCAACAGTTTTTCTGCCGCCTGCTGCGCGTGGAATCCAAGCGTATCGTCGTCGACGTCACGATCTCCCAACAGACGCTCCACGACTAGTTCGTCCTGACGGGCTTTGTGGAGCAGAACCTCGGGCCGGTCAGGCGGCGGCATACAGCACCCGGCCTTCCTTGCGAGCGGCATGCTCCACAGTGCCCGGTATCCGCGATCGGTCCTCGAACTCCTGCTCGCTGATGACAAGCAGGTCGACCGGCATGAGCATGCCCTTCAAGGCCCGATTGAGCCGGATCATTTCTTCGTACCGGTTCGACACGGTC
>CAYSPN010000019.1:0-7210 GCA_964432895.1 uncultured Candidatus Kuenenia sp. | reverse complement strand
CCGCGGCCGGTGGCCTCGTCGCGGCCCGGAATGCCGTGATACTCCACGGGCTTTCCCGTCACGCAGGCGGGAGAGAATCCGTGGTACTTGTCGTATTGGTTCATGATCCACGCCATCACCTCGGGGCTCGTCCCCATGTCGGGCGCGGGGATGTCGACGTCGGGGCCGAACAGGTCGTGAATGGCATCGACGAACCGCCGCGTGACGCGTTCCAGTTCGCGGGTGGAGAGCCGGGACGGATCGACCGAGATGCCGCCCTTGGCCCCGCCGTAGGGGATGTCCACCACCGCCGTCTTCCAGGTCATCAGCGACGCCAGTGCCCGTACCTCGTCGAGGTCGACATGCGGGTGGTACCGCAGTCCGCCCTTCATCGGGCCGCGGGCGTTGTTGTGCTGCACGCGGTAGCCGATGAAGGTCGCCACCTCGCCCGAGTCGAGCTCGACCGGAATCTGCACCTGCACCTCACGTTTCGCCGTGAGCAGCAGGCGGCGGATGTTGTCGGAGAGGTCGAGCTGGTCGGCAGCTCGGTTGAAGTAGATACCGATGGCTTCGCTGGACCGCATGGTGCGATGGTTCTCCTGATGCCCGGCTCTCGAGGCGAGTGCTATGGCGGCCCGGAGTTTACCCGCCCGCCGAAAATAAATACCGGGCCACATTCCTGTCGCACGCTCTCCCGTGACGATGGCCAGAGCGGCTATGATGAACGTCCACCCTCCTGGCGTTTCTGCTCACTATGCCTACCCCCGCTCCCGAGGATTTCTGGAAGCTTGCGGCCGCCAGCCGGCTCGTGGCAGCCGACGTGCTCGCCAGCATGCGTCGCGAACACGCTCGAGAGACGGCGAGCCAGCCACCACCGGCGAGCGACGATGCCGCCTCGGCAGCGATCGCCAAATGGCTTGTCCAGCGTGGAGTCCTGACCAAGTGGCAGGGCCGCAGGCTGCTCCACGGCGATTCCGGTCCGTTTTTCGTCGGCGACTACCGTCTCATGGAGCGTCTGGAGAACGACGGCCCCGGGCGTCTGTTCCGCTGCCGGCACGAGCCCTCCGGCAGGAGTGTCTGCCTCATGCTGCTCGACCGGAAGCTCTGTCAACGGGTGGACGTCTGGACCGAGGTCGTGCGGCGGACGACGATCGCCCACGACGCCGTCGACCCGATCCTCAGCCGGACCTGGGCGCTGGAGCAGACGCACGGCAATCGCTTCATCGTCTGCGAGGACGTGCCTGGGCTGTCGCTGGCCGATGAGCTGGCTCGTCTTGGGCCGCTGCCGCCGGCGGAAGCCTGCCGGCTGATGCTCCCGGTCGTCATGGCCGTTGCCGAGCTGCATCGGCGCGGCGCGGTGCATGGCGGCCTGTCTCTCGACGCCCTGCGACGTGAGCCGGCGAGCCCCGGAGCGGGTGAGCGCACCGGTCGGGTGCGGCTTCTGCAGGTTCCGCTGGCGGGCGACCCGCACGCCGTGCCGGCACAGACGCCGATCGATGCCACCGAGCGGATCTCCGGACTGGGACGCCGAGCCTCGTTCGTGGCACCCGAGCTGATGCTGCCCGGCCGCTTCAGCGACGAACGCAGCGATGTGTATGCGCTTGGCTGCATGCTCCATGCCCTGCTTACCGGCGTGGCCCCGTGCTGGCAGGGTGACGCTCAGCGCACGCTGTCGCATGCGGCGTTCGTAGGCCCGCCGCCGTTGGGCCCGCCGCAGGTGCCTGTCGAAGTGGCCACGCTCGTTTCCTATCTCGTGGCGCGGGATCCGGCGAACCGATATCCCGATGCGGCCGAAGCCGCCGACGCATTGGCCGGTTGCATGGGCCAGCCACCCGTCTCCGGCTCGCTGCCGCCAGCCCAGAAGCCTGTAGGGAACGCTGCCGGACAGGCCGTTGCATCAGCGGCCTCCACGGCCACGCCCGCGGCTCCTCCGATGGGGGCCGCACCGTCACCCGCGGCGGCCGCGTTTCCGATGGCAGCGGCGGGGTCATCGGCCGTCGAACTCGCAACCCGCGCCGCACGCAAGCGGGCCGCCAGGCTCGGCATGATCGGCCTGGGCATCGCCGGTGGCCTCGTGGTGCTGGTGCTGGCGATCGGCTTGTCGCAGAACGGTTCGGCTCCGGCACCGCGTGATCTGCAGAAGGACAGCGACGACGAGAAGAGTGACCACGAGGCCCGGGGCGGTGTTGCCAGGCACGACTCTCCGCAGCACATGAAGGCTGACGAGAAGGCTGACGAGCATCTGGAAGCGTCGGCACCTCATCAGGCTTCCGGCAAGAAGTCCACGACCGTCGCGCCACTGCAGATCGTCGATTCGGCCGACCTGCCGTGGGCGTCACCCACCGACGGCAAGCCACCGTCGCTCGCGTATCTGCCACCGGGTTCCCAACTGATTCTGCTGGTCCGTCCCGCCGAGATCGTGGCCGACCAGGAGGGCCGGCAGTTTGTCAAATCGCTCGGCCCCCGCGTGGCGGAGGGGATCGCCACACTCGAAGCGGTCTGCGGCTGCAGCCTTGAGGACACCGCGGAGGTCCAGGCAGGCTGGCAGGCGGCCGGCGACTCGGCGACCGCCTCAGGCGACGTGGTTACCGGATGGACGGTGCGGTTTCTCGAGCCATCGCCGCTCCTGGACGATGCCGATGCACGCGCGAAGGCGTGGGGCGAGACTGTCGAAAAGGATGTCGACGGTGAGACGGTTCATGTGGGACCAAAGCTCGCGTTCTGGCTCCCCGCGGCCGAGGAGGGCCGAGTGCTCGTGATGGCTCCGGCAGCGATCCTCGACGCGATGGTTGGAGCCCCGCGGACCGCCGGCCCGGAAGACGACGGCAACGCGCTCGTCGCGAGTCTGCCGCAGGACCTGGAGCAGCTCGTCGGTATGCTCGACCGCACCCGGCATCTCACGCTGCTCGGCTCGCCGCACTACCTGATGACCGATGGCCGGCCCCTGATGGCCGGCCCGCTTGCCGGGCTCGTCGAGCCGCTCGGCGGCTTCTTTGGCGATGGCGTGAGGGCCGCGGCCCTGTCGCTGCATTTTGGCGACAACTTCTACGCCGAGGTCGACACGATCGCCACCCGCGCCGAGCCGGCGAAGTCGCTGGCCGGCCGGCTTGCGCAGCAGATCGAGAAGATCGCCGACGCGGTCGAGAACTACTGCGCCGCGATCAATCCGCATCCCTACGGCAGAAAGCTCGTCATGCGGCTGCCCGCGATGATCCGCGTGGTGGCTGCCAACGCCCGCTTCGGCGCGGAAGGGAAGGGGGTCGTGCTCAACACCTATCTCCCTCGACACGCGGGCCACAATCTCGTGCTGGCGTCGGAACTCGCGCTCGAGCAGACGCCCGGCTCCGCGGGAGCGGCGGCACCAGGCAAGACTCCGGCAGCAGCCCCCGGCGGGCCGACAGGCGGCCTCCAGAAGAAGATTTCGCTCGTCTTTGCCAAAGACACACTGGAGAAGTCGATCCAGATGCTGTCGGATGAGATCGGCATTCCGATGGAGATTCTGGGCGGCGACCTGCAACTGGACGGCATCACGAAAAACCAGTCCTTCGGGCTGGATGAGCGCGACAAGCCGGCCGAGGCGGTGCTGCGGACGATCCTTGCCAAGAGCGACTCCGGCGGCAGGCTCGTCTACATCATCCGCAAGCGGGACGGCGTCGAATCGATCGAGATCTCGACCAAGGCCGCCGCGGCCAAACGCGGCGACACGCTGCCGCCCTGACGGACGGATGCCCGTCCTCAGCCAGTTTCTTTGCGACCGCATTCCCTTGCTTGCGCTGCGGGCTTGGATAAACGCCCCCGCTCCCATGCAAGCCCGAAGCGCAAGCGAGAGGAGCCCGCCCGACGCGGGAAAGCATGGTGGCCCGCGATGTCAGTCGAGCACGATCAGGGCGATCAGCATGTAGAGCACGATTCCCACGATGTCGACGATTGCCGACACGAACGGGTTGCTCATCAGGGCGGGGTCAAGCCCGATCGAACGGAAGACCAGCGGCAGCACCGACCCCACCATCGTGCCCATCATCACCACGCCGAGGATCGTCAGAGGAATCACGAGTGCAGCAGCAGCGGTCGGCGCATAGGCGAGCGCCAGGCAGTAGCCCGGAATCGCCAGCAGTCCGCCGAGCAGAAGGCC
Source organism: uncultured Candidatus Kuenenia sp. (assembly GCA_964432895.1). Lineage (GTDB taxonomy): Bacteria > Planctomycetota > Planctomycetia > Pirellulales > UBA1268 > CAMCQY01. The sequence continues at coordinate 3,099 of CAYSPN010000019.1, read as the reverse complement.
CAGCACGAACTCCCGGCGGAGAATCCGCGGCCAATCGGAGAGTTTGCAGTCGCCGGTGGAGAGGGCGGTGATCACGAGGGTGGCCGACTGGTTGCCGGAGTTCCCTCCGCTGGCGATCACGAGTGGGATGAAGGCCACGAGCCAGACGTGCGGCGACTCCCACTTCGCGAGCACCATCGCCGTGAGCGCGGCTGTGGCGAACAGGATCGCCAGCCACACCCCCCGCTTCCAGGTCATCGAGACGAGTGCCGCCTCGAGATAGCTCTCGCCGAGCGGCGAAATGGCGGCGATCCGCTGGGCGTCGTCGGTGGCGTCCTGGCGGACGGCGTCGAGCACGTCGTCGTGCGTGACGATCCCCACCAGGCGGTTGTTTTCGTCCACCACCGGGATGGCGAGGAAGTCGAAGCGGGCCAGCTTTTCCACCACCCGGTCGCTCGGCTCCTCGAGGCGGACGCTGATCGGATCCCGCTGCATGAGGTCCGACACGAGGGCGGTGGGCCGGGCCAGGATCAGATCCCGGAGCGACACGAAGCCGACCAGCTTTCGTTCGGCGTCGAGCACGTAAATGTAGTAGATCGACTCGCTATTGGGGGCCTGCGAACGCAGGCGAGCCACCGCCTCACCGGCCGTGATGTCGGTCGGCAGCGACGCGTATTCGGTCGTCATGAGGGCGCCGGCTGAGCCCTCCTGACAGGAGAGGAGCATCCGGATGTCGTGCCGTTCGGCCTTGGCCACCAGCGGCAGAATTTCCTCGACGAGTTCCGGGTCGAGTTCGCGGAGCAGGTCGTCGCGATTGTCCGGGGCCATCCACTCGATCAGTGGCCCCAGGTGGGCCCGGTCGGCCGCCGTCACCAGTTCCACCTGCCTCGGCATGGAGAAGTAAGGGAAGATTTCGGCCTGCCGTTCGACGGGAAGGAAGTCGAGGAGCTGCCAGAGTTCGTCGTCGTCGAGACCTTCCGAGAAATCGGCCACGGTGGCGGGGTGGAGTTCCCGGGCCACTTCCCGTACGCCGTCGGCATCCCCCTCGCCGAGCATGACGCGGAGTTCGGGGAGCAGAATGGGATTGGCGGTGGGCATGGCGGGGCGGGAAGAGCAGGGGGCCGGCGGGTGGGCGTGCGAGGCGGGAGTCGGGAAGGTGCGCGTGGGGATCGGCGGCCGTGGCGGGCGGCACGTCTATACTGACAGGCTCGCCATGCCGAAAGGTCCAGTATGCCATGAACGCTTCCCGAGTCGAACGCCGATTCACCGTGGTGCCGGGCCTGCTCAGCCGGGCCGTCGTCATTGCCTGTACCGCGGTGCTGCTGTCGTCAGCCACGCTGGCCGCAGCGGAGCGGACGGTGCCGACGGGCGATGCCGCTCGCTCGCCCACCGCGCGGGGCTTGAGCCTGTTGCTCACGCAGGCCTACCTGCCGCCCGACTTCGACCAGCAGGTGTTCGACGACCTCTGGACCACGTGGGAGGAGCCCAGTCGCTCGAGGGCCGAGCAGGCTGCCCTGCCGGAGCGGCGGCGGATGACGATGGAGCGGTATGGCCTCACCCCCCATCCCGACGACCCATCCCGGTCGATGCAGTATGTGGTCGAACCGTCATCGGGAGCGTGGACGATGAGCTGCCTCGCCTGCCACCAGGGCCAGGTCGGTGGTCACGCGATCCTGGGCCTGCCTAACTCCAACTACGCCCTCGAGACACTCACGGAGGAGGTGCGGCTGGTCAAGGTGAAGCAGCGGAAGCCTTTCGGCCATATGGACATGGGATCGCTGTTTCTGCCGCTGGGCACCACCAACGGCACGACCAATGCCGTGATGTTTGGCCTGGCTCTGATGCGCCACCGCGCCCCCGACCTCTCGATCGTCCAGCGACCGCCGCGGTTCGATCTTGTTCACCACGACATGGACGCGCCTGCCTGGTGGCACTACAAAAAACGACGGAGCCTCTACGCAGACGGTTTCGCCCCCAAGGGCCATCGGATCCTGATGCAGTTTCTCCTGGTGAAGGAGAACGGGCCGGAGAAGTTCCATGGCTGGGAGGACGAGTTTCGCGACATCGAGCGGTGGATCGAATCGCTCGACGCCCCACGGTGGCCGTGGGCTGTCGACGCTCCGCTCGCCGACAAAGGACGGGTGATCTTCCGGCAGCACTGCTCCGACTGCCACGGCACCTACCGTGCTGCCGGAGCAGCCGATGGGGCCGAGCAAGAGACATACCCCGATCGCATCGTGGACATCGCGGAAGTGGGCACCGACCGCGTGCGGCTTGACTCGCTCACCGCGAAGGAACGCGGCGACCTCAACACGAGCTGGTTTGGCCATCTTGGAGAAGATGCCGCCTCGATGAAAGATCGTGAGTCTCCCGCCGGCTACGTGGCACCGCCGCTCGACGGCATCTGGGCGACTGCTCCCTACCTCCACAACGGTTCCGTGCCGACGCTCTGGCATGTGCTGCATCCTGAGCGGCGTCCGACCGTCTGGAAGCGGACGCCGACGGGCTACGACCAGGCCCGCGTCGGCCTGGAGGTGGAGGAGATGGAGAAAATGCCCGCCGGGACGGGGCAGGAAAAGCTCTCCTCCGCCGAACGCCGCCGTCATTTCGACACATCGAAGCCGGGCAAGAGCGCCAAGGGCCATGACTTCCCCGACGCGCTCGACGAGGAGGAAAAGACCGCCGTGCTCGAATACCTGAAGACGTTGTAATGGCAACGGTTCGGGGCTGCCCACGCCCCGTGTACACGCGACGGCTCGGCATCGTGCCGACCGTCGCTTGGCCGGCCTCCGCCGGCTGGTGCTGCGCTTCGCATCCTGCGAAGCAGTGTTGGGCGAGGGCGGGGCTGCCCATGCCCTGAGAGCCGGCGTTGCTGACCAGCGCAGGCAGGATGCCGGAGCGCAGTCAGCATCGAGTGAGCGGAGGCCATGGATGGCCGTAGCGAACGTCCGGCGACGGGGCATGGGCAGCCCCGCCCGGCGGCGTTCCCGGCTGAAGTTCGCCCTCCCCCCACGACGCCCCGAACTTTTGCTACCGTATTGGGAATCTCAACACAGCCTTCCAGGGAGCCCACCAAGTGACTCAGTTCGAACGTGCCAAGAGCGGTGAGATCACCCCCGA
>CAYSPN010000018.1:0-1876 GCA_964432895.1 uncultured Candidatus Kuenenia sp. | reverse complement strand
CGGCAGAACCGCAGCAGCTTCTCCTGCGTGAGAAACGGGTGGAGTTCAACCTGCAGCACGGACGGCCGGATCCGCGCCGTCGCGAGCAGGTCGCGGATCAGGGCGATCGTACAGTTGCACAGTCCAATCCGTCGGACGAGGCCGGCCGACACGAGCTCCTCCATCGCCCGCCAGGTGTCGGCCAGCGGCACGGAGATCGGCTCCATGCGGGGCTCGCTGGCAGCGGGATCGTGGATCCATTCGGGCGGATAGCGAGTCTCGAAGGGAACGTATTGCAGCGCGATCGGAAAGTGCACGAGATACAGATCGAGTTCCTCGAGCCCGAGATCGCGGAGCGACCGCTCCACCGCCGGCCGCACATGCTGCGGCTCGTGGTAGGTGTTCCAGAGCTTCGATGTGATCCAGAGGTCTTCCCGACGGCAGAGCCCCTTTTGAAGCGCGGCACGAATGCCCTGCCCCGCCTCCACCTCGTTGCCGTAGTCGCAGGCCGAGTCGATGTGCCGGTAGCCGACGCGGATCGCCTCCTCGACGAGTGCCGAAGCGGCGGGGCGGGCCACCTTCCACAGTCCCAGGCCGATGGCGGGAGGCATGGTGTCGGCGAGAGCGATCGTTCGAGCGGATGATGTGGCCATGCCGCATCGTACCGAAGCGGAGCCGGCGTGACGACAGGAGCCGAGCCGCCACGCGACACGCCCTTGCGCAGGGCTGTATAGTAACGGCTGCTCCAGCAAGGACCGGGTCCATGGCCGTGCGCGTTCACCTCTGGCAGTCGTCAGTCCGCATGTCCGCGTTCCGCGGACTGTTCGTCGCCGGCTTGCTGCTGCTCACCGGCACCGCGGGAGCCCAGCCCGAGCCGGCACCGCCAGCGGCGCTGACATCGGTCGAGGAACTCGCCAAGCGGGTGCGGCCTTCGGTCGTGGTGGTGATGTTCGAAGGCCGTGAGGGCCGGCAGCAGGGGCTGGGCACGGGCTTCGTTATCGACGCCGACGGGCTGATCGCGACGAACCTGCACGTGGCCGGCGAGGCCCGACCGCTGGCCGTGCAATTGGCGGATGGATCGCGGCATGCGGTGACCGAGGTCACGGCGTCGGACCGGGCGATGGACCTCGCCATCCTCCGGATCAAGCCGCCCGCCGAGCCGCTGGTGCCGATGCCGCTGGGCGACTCCGACAACCTGCCCGATGGGCTGCCCGTGATCACGGTCGGCAATCCGCACGGGCTCGCGTTCAGCGTGGTGAACGGCGTGGTGTCGGGCGTGCGCGAGGTCGATGACCGCCGCATGATCCAACTGGCGATGCCGATCGAGCCGGGCAATAGTGGCGGCCCGGTCGTCGATTCATCAGGCCGCGTGGTCGGCATCGTGACGATCAAGTCGCTCGTCACGCGGAACCTCGGCTTCGCCGTCGGCGTCAACGCGCTCAAGCCGCTCCTTGAAAAGCCGAATCCGGTGCCGATGTCCCGATGGCTGACGATCGGCACCCTCGACGCCACACAGTGGACGACGTTGTTCGGCAGCCGCTGGCAGCAGCGTGGCGGGCGAATCGCCGTGACGGAGGCCGGCAGCGGATTCGGCGGTCGGTCGCTCTGCCTGTCGCACCGCGACGTCCCGGCTCCGCCGTTCGAACTGTCGGTCCACGTGAAGCTCGGCGATGAGTCGGGTGCCGCGGGGCTCGCGTTTCACGCCGACGGCGGCAACCGGCATTACGGCTTCTACCCAACGGCCGGCAAGCTGCGGGTCACTCGGTTCGACGGGCCGTCGGTCTTCGAGTGGAAGGTGCTCCGCGAGATGCCATCGCCGCACTACCGCCCGGGCGACTGGAACCGGCTGACCGTGCGGGTGGAGAAAGAAGGGTTCCGCTGCCTGATCAACGGCGAA
>CAYSPN010000017.1:0-2007 GCA_964432895.1 uncultured Candidatus Kuenenia sp. | reverse complement strand
GGGTGCGACCGACACCATGCCGCTCCGCGTCGAAAAGCTCTTCCAGGAATACCGCACACCGGCCTCGATGGCGGTGGCGAGCGTGCTGGCCGGGCTGGCACTGGTCACCCTCGTGGCCAAATTCATCATCGAACGCCGGCTCGAGGCCGAGGCCCGCGAACTCGAGGCCGCCCGCTCACTCCCCGACACCATCGACGGCTCTGACATTCCGTTCGATGCCAACGCACGCACCACGACACAGGGACTTCCCTCATGAGCATTCACATCCGCGGCATCTCGAAAGCTTTCGGCAGCTTCAAGGCGCTCGACAACGTCTCGCTCGACGTGCCGCAGGGCACACTCCTGGCGCTCTTGGGCCCATCCGGCTCCGGCAAGACAACGCTCTTGCGGATCATCGCGGGGCTCGAATGGCCCGACTCCGGCCGCATCGAGGAGGACGGTGCGGACATCACCGACCGCCACGCGCGACAGCGGGAGGTAGGCTTCGTGTTTCAGCACTATGCGCTGTTTCGCCACATGAGCGTGTTCGAAAACATCGCCTTCGGGCTAAGGGTTCGCAAGACGCCGAAACAGGAAGTCGAGGCGAAGGTCAACGAACTGCTGCACCTCGTGCGGCTCGACGGCCTCGGCGGCCGCAAGCCGGCTCAGCTTTCGGGCGGCCAGCGGCAGCGGGTGGCCCTCGCTCGGGCGCTCGCCATCCGGCCAAAGATCCTCCTGCTCGACGAGCCCTTCGGCGCGCTCGACGCCAAGGTGCGGGTGGAACTGCGGCAATGGCTGCGGCGATTGCACGACGAGATCGGCATGACCAGCGTGTTCGTCACGCACGACCAGGAGGAAGCCTTCGAACTCGCCGACGAGGTGGTGGTGATGAACCACGGAAAAATCGAACAGCGGGGCACGCCCGACGAGGTCTTCGAGCATCCGGCCACGCCCTTCGTGATGGACTTCCTCGGCAACGTGAATGTCTTCCACGGCCGGGTCGAGAAGGGGCAGGCGTTCTGGCATGGCATCCCGATCGACTACCCCGACTACCCGCATTCGCAGGCCCGTCCCGCCCGGGTCTACCTCCGCCCGCACGAGCTCGACATCGCCCGCACGAACAGTCCTGCCACAAGCGATCCCGCGGGCAATGGCAGCCTGCCGGCGAGCGTGCTGCGGACCGCCCGCAGCGGTGCGATCGCACGGATTTCATGCCGGCCCGATGGCTCCGAGAGCGAACTCCACGTCGACCTGCCGGCCGACACGGCCCGCGATTTGGCACTGCAGCCGGGCGAGCGGGTGGCCATCACTCCCCGAAAGGTCCGCGTCTTTCTCCCCGATCCCGAGTACGTCATCTGAACGTCTCGTCCCTCCCTTCCCCTTCCCGAGCAAGCCACGAGTACGACATGAGCAACAACCCCGATGACGGACAGCACCACGGTCCCGCAACCACTGCCACGCCCGAGTCCAACGCACAAAGCGCCGATGCCGCCCTGGCTCGGATCGGAGACGCCCTGCGAGGGCTCCGATACGGGTCCGTGCTCGCAATCGTGCAGGACGGCGTCATCGTGCAGATTGAACGCACCGAGAAGACCCGGCTCGGCAAGTCTGACCGCTAATGTAAGGCGACCCGAAAATATGATCATCATTTCAGTGCTCATTCAGTCTTTCCAAACCTACGCAGAACCGCCATCCTCTCCAAAAAAATCGAATTACGCTTTAAAACATGGTCTCTAAAATTTTTTGTGAACTACTTGACCAACATGATCGATTTAATAATATATTGAGACGCAAGACGTTTTCAGAGTTCTCACAAACGACCCCAGGCAAGGCCTTCGAGTTGCTGATCCGACGAGACGGACGGCAGGCCTGACGAAGCCCCTCACCGGGCCTCAACGCACACCACACACACGCGACACCGACCGGACCAACCGGAGGACCGCGATGGCTCAACGAAGGAGCCCTCGACATGTCCTCCGCAGCACTCTCCTATAGCTCCGGCCAGACTCGCCGACTCTCGACCAAGCG
>CAYSPN010000016.1:0-1615 GCA_964432895.1 uncultured Candidatus Kuenenia sp. | reverse complement strand
TGAGCGATGATTGCGGCGACACCTTCGCGAGGGCTGCAAGCACGCTCTCGACGGCGGCCAGCGCCGCGTCATCTCCGGCATCGGGCGCGAGGCTGGCGAGGGCCTCATCGAGCCGGTAATCGAGTGGGTCGCCTGCCGATGAAACGAGCGATTCGAACGCATCGCGGCCCTGTTCCAGCACGAACTCGCACGGGTCCACGCCCGACGGCAGCCGGGCAATCCGCACGTCGATCGGTTCGGCGAGGAGGACGTCGAGAATCTCGTTGGCGCGGCGACGGCCTGCATCATCGCCGTCCAGCACGAGCACAATCCGATCGGCATATCGCCTGAGCAGTTTGGCATGTCGCTCGCCGAGGGCCGTGCCTAAAACGGCGACCACGTCGTGAATCCCCGCCTGCCTCGCGGCCAGACAATCGGTATAGCCTTCGACGACGATCGCCCGTCGCGATTTGCTCATCGCCTCGCGGGCCGAGTCGAGGCCGTAGAGCATCGAACTCTTCGAAAAGAGCGGCGTTTCGGGAGAGTTGATGTATTTCGCGGAGTCTGGCGGGGCGCCTGGCAGGACGCGTCCACCGAAGGCGACGCACCGTGAAAGATGGTCGCAGATCGGAAACATGGCCCGGTCGCGAAATCGGTCGTAATGCCCCGACCGGTCTTGGCGTTCGACCACGAGTCCCGCCTTGGCCAGGTGAGGGGTGGCAATGCCAGCCGCTGAGGCCTGCCGCAGGAGCCAGTCCCAGGCAGGCGGAGCGTAGCCGAGGCGGAAGGTGTCGATCGTCTGCTGTGTCAGGCCACGCGAGGCGAGATAGTCGCGGGCGGGTTTCGCCTCGGGGGAACCGCGGAGGCAGTCGCGGTAACGGTCTGCAGCCCAGGAGAGCGCGGCGAGAATAGAGGCTTTTTCGTCAGTCGGCAGGCCACCGCGGCCGCGGGGCAAGTCGATGCCGGCCCGCTGGGCCAGCTGTTCGAGTGCCTCGCGGAACTCGAGTCGCTCCATCCGCATCAGGAAGCTGAAGACATCGCCGCCGATATTGCAGACCCAACAGCGGAAAGTCTGGCGTTCTGGGTTGACCTGGAAGCTGGGCCGGGAGTCTTCGTGCCACGGACAGAGCCCCACCATGGCCTTGCCAGCACGCCGCAGCGAAAGGTATGTCCCCACCAGATCGACGATGTCGATCGCATCGCGCACACGCTCCTTGAGATCGTCGTGCAGGCCCGGTGGTGCGGTGGGAGGAGTCACAGGGAAAATTGAATTCCGTGGCGAAGTGGAGGTTGCCGCCGGAATGTAGGCCCAGCCTGAAAACGGGTCAATCTCAGGAAATGCCTGCGCATTTGCCCCGTCTTGCCAGCGGAGGTCTGGGCTGTTTCGGCTGGACGGGGTGATATCCAGGCTGTCAGCGCAAGCTAGGGATACGCGGGAACACGGTTCAGCCAAGCCCGCAGCGCGAGCAAGGGAAACGCGAACGCCCGTCCCTTTTTACGACAGCAGCTTGTCGATGCTCGCCAGCAGCCTGTCCATGGCGAACGGCTTGCGGATGTAGTCGTCCACGCCAAGCATCTCGGCATAGGCCTTGTGCCGGCTACCCTCGTTGGCGGTGATCATGATCACCTTCATTGG
>CAYSPN010000015.1:0-3163 GCA_964432895.1 uncultured Candidatus Kuenenia sp. | reverse complement strand
CTTCGCTACCGCGTGCCGCTCGAGCGGATCGTGCGGGGCATCGAGGCCTGCGGCAGCGTGTCGGGACGCCTGGAGCGGATCGACCGCGGGCAGGACCACGCCGCCTTCGTCGATCACCCCACCAGTGGCCATGCGTTGGCCGCCACCCTCGCCGGGCTCCGTCGGCTGACCCGCGGCCGGCTCGTGGTTCTGGCGGAAACGGCATGTGCCCAGCGGCTGGTAGTCGATGCCTGCGGAGCGGGTGGGTCTGGTCAGGATTTCGGCGGACGGTCTGGCGACGATCGGGTGGCCGCCACCTTCAACCGCAGGGCCATGCGGTGGGCCGATGACTGTCTCGTCGTCTCCGGTACGCTCATGGACGAGGTTGGCAAGGCCGCTGACGTGATGGCCTACGCGAGGATCGATAGACTGCTGTCGTCGCTGGGCGAGCAGGATTGCCTGCTCGTGCTCGGCGACGTGGGGAGCCGCTCCCAAAACCCAATCGACCCCGACGGCGACCCGCTTCCGTTGGCAGCGGTGGTCGACGGCTGGCTGCAGTTGGCCTACGTTCCGCAGCCGTTCGCATCGGAGCGGCGGGCCGCCTGAGGGGCTTGGCCCCGGCCGGATGGACGCCGCCGAGCCGCTTGGGGCACAATACCGTCACCGGGCCCGGTTCAGGGCCCGGGCTCAACGACTTTCTTCAGGTGCTTGTTGTCATGAAGTCTCGCCACACCGGCACGGCAGTGGATGCCGCGCCATCGGACGCACACTCGGGCGGCACGCCCTTCGATGATCTGGGGCTGGCGGTGTCCTGCCGCGAGCCACTGTCGCACCACACGTGGCTCGGGATCGGGGGCGAAGCTGGCTATTTTTGCGAGCCTGTCGATGCGGAGGCACTCTCCCGACTCGCCGCACGGTGCCGGCGTGAGCGGGTGCCTGTCCGCGTGATCGGCGGTGGCTCCAACATTCTCGTTCCTTCTGCCGGTTTTCCTGGCATGGTCGTGCGGCTCTCGGCGCCGGCCTTCTGCGGAATCACTGTGGAGCGGCCGATGCTTCTCGCGGGCGCCGGCGCGAAGCTCGTGCACGTGGTCTCGGCGGCCGTGCAGGCCGGGCTCTCCGGTCTGGAGACGCTCGTGGGGATTCCGGGCACGGTCGGCGGGGCGCTCGTCGGCAATGCGGGCGGCCACGGTGGCGACATCGGCGAATGCGTTCGCGAGGTGACCGTGATGCTGCCCGACGGCACGATCGAGACCCGCGAGGGCTCGAAGCTCGCCTTCGAGTCGCGGTGGAGCAACCTCGACGACTGCATCGTGATCGGCTGCCGGCTCGAGCTCGACGAGGAAGACCCGGAACGGCTCACCAAGCGGATGCAGAAGCAGTGGATCGTGGCCCGGGCCGAGCAGCCGTCCGGAACGCGGACGGTGGCGATGATGTTCAAGGATCCTCACGGCAGCACCGCGGAGTCGCTCGTGGTGCAGGCCGGCGGCCGCGACCTGCGGGTCGGCGAGGCGTCGGTCTATGCCGCCCATGCCAACTATGTGGTGGCATCGCCCAACTGTCCGAGCGACGACGTGCGGGCGTTGATCGAGCTGGTGCGTGCCAAGGTTCGCGAGCGGTTGGGTGTGGAACTGACGCCGCAGATCGAAGTCTGGTGAAAGGGGCGATTGCATGGTTGCCCCTTCGCGCCGTGGTCGACCGCTGCCCGTTGAAGAGCCGGAAAGTGGCGGTTTGGGACCGTTTCTGGCCGAGCATCGCGCCGGATTCGGCGCGGTCGCGGTGATCCTCGCCGCGGCGGTCGCCGGCTGGGTGATCTGGTCGCGGGTATCGGAATCGGTCCGCTTGCATCCCGATGTCGTGCTGATGCCCGACGCGGTCGAACTGCGTGGCGTGGCCCCGTGGGTGCGTTGCGATCTCAAGGCGGAGGCACTCCGCAACGCGAGCCTCGACGGTGGCCTACCCCTCGACGATCCCGAACTCTCCCGCAGGCTTGCGAGGGCCTTCGAGATGCACCCCTGGGTCAAGCTGGTCGTCGACGTGGGCCTCCAGCATCCCGCCGCAGCTGCGGTGGAGGTGCTCTGCCGTGAGCCGGTGGCGATGGTGGGCGTGAAGGGTGGGCTGTTGGCTGTTGATGCCGAGGGCGTGGTCCTGCCGAGCGCCGATTTCACCGCCGAATCCGCCTCGCTCTATCCGCGGATCGCGGGCGTCGAGTCGAGCCCACAGGGCCCTGAGGGCTCGGCGTGGGGCGATCCTGTCGTGGAGGAGGGGGCGGCCTTGGCGCTTGCCGTCGGCCCCGAATGGAAGCAGCTTGGGCTCACCGAATGCCGGCCCGTGGGGCGGCCGGGATTTCGGCGCTGGGAACTCGTCGGCCCGCCGCCGCGGACGATTCTGTTTGGGTCGGCTCCGGGCCGTGAGGCTCCGGGCGAGCCATTGGCGGCCGCGAAGATCGCCAGGCTGCGAGCGCTCGAGGCCGATCCTGCAGCGGCCGAAGCGACGAGCCCACTCGATCTCACGCTGGAGAACGCGGACGCCGCTGGCGGGCAGCCGATCCCGTCGATTCCGTCGCCGTGATCAGGCCCGGTCTGGAGCCCGGTCGGTGAGTACGAGCTTGCGGACGGCCTGAAACTGCGAATGCTCCGCCGAGCGGCACCATTCGAAGAGGACGGCCTCGGAGGTGGTGAGGATCGCGCCGGAGGATTCCAGGCGACGCAGCGCGATCTCGTGGTCAAGTGGGTGTCGGGAGCCGACGGCATCGACGGCGATGACCACGGTCAGCCCGCGGGCGAGCAGGTCGAGGGCCGTCTGCTGAATGCAGATGTGGGTCTCGAGTCCGCAGAGCAGGACCGACTCGATGTCGTCCGCGATGGCCGCCGTGAAGTCCTCGCTGCCACAGCAACTGAAGGCCATCTTCGTAACTGCGGGCGGCAGCTTGGCGGCGAGGTCGGGCGGCGTTGGCCCGAGTCCTTTCGGATACTGCTCCGTGAGCACGCTGCGCACGCCGAGCAGCGCCGCCGCGTCGGCGAGCCGGCCGGCCATGGCAACCACATGCGGCCCGGCGGGGATCGCAGGCAGCAGGCGATCCTGAATGTCGACGACGCAGAGCAGGGAGGAGGGGGGATGGAGTCGCATCGAAACCTCGTGGGGGTGGAGCGGCATCATAAAGCGGCCAGCGTGAAGTCTCCACGCG
>CAYSPN010000014.1:0-3539 GCA_964432895.1 uncultured Candidatus Kuenenia sp. | reverse complement strand
CGTGCTGAGGCGGGGCTGGGCGGCCTGAGGGCCAGGGGATTTTCGGCCGTGTGCACCATCGGCCTCGTGGCGCTCGGAGGCGGCGTCGGTGTGGACCGTGTCGCCGCTGCCGAGCCTGCCCCAGCCGCAGCGATCCCGCAGCAGGTGCGGGTGGCCGTGTTGCCGATCGCCTCGGCGGTCGAATGGCAAGGCGATCAGCCGACTGGCGTGATCATCGAGATCTGGCACGGACTGACGCAACGGCTCGGACTCGAGACCGATTTCGTCCGCGTGGATACCTTCAAAAACATGCTGGAGTTGCTGGCTCGCGGCGAGGTGGACGTGGGGCTCGGGCCGATCGCGATCACCGAGGAGCGGGAACGTCTCTTCGATCTCACCCACCCCATCGCGCACTCCGGCCTGAGGATCGCCGTACGGCAGCAGGCCGCATCTGGATTCCTGTCGGCTCTCAGGTCGCTCTGCTCGTGGCAGTTGCTCGAACTGCTGGGAACCGTCCTGCTGCTTGCGCTCGCCTCTGGCCATCTGCTCTGGTGGTTCGAGCATCGCGGTAATCCGGATTCGTTTCCGCCGCAGTATCCCCGGGGGATGTGGGAGGCCATCTGGTGGATCGCCTCGACGGTCGTCGCAGGCGGCTGCGACAACAAGCACGTGGCCAGTGGGCTTGGTCGCACCATCGCGTTTGCCTGGATGGTGGGCGGGATCGTGCTGCTCGCGGCGTTCACCAGCGTGCTCACGGCGACGCTGACGGCGGAACAGGTGGCGGGGAAAATCCACGGCCCCAAGGACCTTGTCGGCCGCACCGTCGGCTGTCAGGAGGCGGCGGTGTCGGTGAAGGAGGTCAGGCGTCGGGGTGGTGTCGCTAGGGAATATGCCAGGCTCGACAAGGCGCTGGAGGCGCTGGAAAGGGGCGAGCTCGATGCGGTGGTCGGTGAGAACCAGCAGATGATGTTTCTTCTCAACCAGCAGGAGAACACGGGTCTCAAGCTGGTCGGTCCGATCTTCGAGGTGTTTGACTATGGGCTCGGGCTGCCCAACGGCAGTCCGCTCCGCGAGCGGCTCAACACGGCGATCCTACGGATGCGGGAGGATGGCACGATGGACCGCATCCGCGAGCAATGGCTCGGCAGGCACGACTAGGGAGTATGGCGGCGGTTCGGGGCTGACCGGACCCCATCGCCGGACGTTCGCTACGGCCATCCTCGCCTTCGCTCACTCGATGCTGACTGCGCTTCGGCATCCTGCCTGCGCTGGTCAGCAACGCCGGCTCTCGGGGCCCGGCCAGCCCCTCACGGATGCATCGGGTTCCATAAAAGCCTGAAGCGCAAGCGAGAGGATGTTGCGGGCTAGGCCTGGAGAGCCGGGTCAGCACCAGCGGGCGGAGGCCCGCCAAGCCGGGACGGCCAGGATGGCCGTGCCCGGCATGAACACAGCTAGGCAAACAGCGCCTTCACGGGCTTCGCCGGTTCGACGCCGGTGAGCTTGGAATCGAGTCCCTGATACTCGACCGTGAATTTCGCGTGGTCGATGCCGAGGAGATGGAGCATCGTGGCGTGCAGGTCGCGGACATGGACGATGTCCTGAATGGCGTTGTAGCCAAAGTCGTCGGTGGCACCGTGGACGATGCCGCCTTTGATGCCGCCGCCGGCCAGGGCCATGCTGAAGCCCTTGATGTGGTGGTCGCGGCCGATCGTAGCCTTGCCCCCTTGCCCCATCGGTGTGCGGCCGAATTCGCCGCCGATCACGACGAGCGTTTCATCGAGCAGCCCGCGGCGTTCGAGATCGATGAGCAGGCCAGTCGCCGCTCGATCGGTCGGCGGGCAGATCCCCTTCATGTACTTGTCGATGTCGCCGTGATGGTCCCAGTCGCTGTGGTAGAGGTGCACGAATCGCACGCCCCGCTCCACGAGCCGACGGGCCATCAGGCAGTTGGTGCCGACGGTCGCCTTGCCGGGTTCGGCGCCGTAGAGGGCAAGCGTCTCCGCCGTCTCGCCGGAAAGATCTGCGAGCTGCGGCACGCTCGCCTGCATCTTGAAGGCGAGTTCGTACTGTTTCACTCGTGTCGCGATCTCGGGGTCGGCGAGCGACCGGAGACGGTGGTGTTCCAAGGCGGCGACCGTGTCGATGAGATCCCGCTGGTGGGCAGCCGACACGCCCGGAGGGTTCTGCACGTAGTGCACCGGGGCGCCCGATGTCGCAAACTCCACTCCCTGGAACTGCCCCGGCAGAAAGCCTGAGTGCCACTGCCGCGCCGCGATTGGCTGCGGGTTGCGGCCCATCTTGCTCGTCATCACGACGAAGCCTGGCAGGTCGTCGGCCTCGCTGCCGAGCCCATACGTCACCCAGGCACCCATGCTCGGCCGGCCGGAGAGGGCCGTGCCGCAGTTCATGAAGGTGTGGGCCGGGTCGTGGTTGATCTGCTCGGTCACCATGCTTCGCACGATCGCGAGCTTGTCGACCAGGCCGCCGAGCGATGGAAAGAAATCACTGACAGGCGTGCCGCTCTCGCCGCGCGGTGTAAAGGTCGTTCGCGGACCCAGGCAGATGAGCTTCTGCCCCTGCAGCTGCGCAATCGGCTGGCCGGCGGTCACGCTCTCCGGCATCTCCTGGCCGTCGAGCTTTTTGAGCACCGGCTTGTAGTCGAAGGTCTCCAGATGGCTCGGGCCCCCGGCCAGGCAGAGGAAGATCACCGACTTTGCTTTGGGCGGGTGGTGGAGCGGATAGACCGCGCCCGGATACCGGTCCGACGCACCGCCTATGCGGGCAGCGGTCGAGATCGTCGCCGCCAGGCCATCGCGGGCCAGCAGGCCGGAGAGCGCGGCGCCGCCGAGCGAGAGGCCCGACCGGGCCAGGAACGTGCGGCGATGGATCGTGAGCGGGTCGTACATGGGTCGTCTCGGATGGTGGGGTCAGCGAGGGCAGGTCAGTGGCGACGCGGCGCCGGGGACGGTACGAGTTCCCTCGCGAACGCCGCGGCGGCGTAATGCTCGGGATCCTCGCACCGATCCCCGGCTCCCCGGAGAGAGTGCGCTCTTTCGTTTCATCCAAGCCCGCAGCGCAAGCAAGGGAAATACGGATCGATGCATCAGTATCTCGCGATGGCCTCGTGGAGGTTGAGCACGGCGCGGGCAGCGGCGGCCCAGGCGGCCAGTTCGGGCTCGTTCAATGTCGTGTCACGCGGCGCAATGCCGACGGCAAGGAGTTCGCCTGCGGCCTTCGGGTCGGCCTTGAATTCATTGCGGCGGCGGTCGAGCAGGCCCTTCACGAGCGTGCGTTCTTCGGCGGCGGGCGGGCGGGAAAGCACGCGTCTCCAGAGGAACGCGATCCGGTCGTCGTCGCTGGTGCCGCCCGTGGTGACGGCAAGCTCCGCGAGCTTCCTCGCCGCCTCGAGAAACGTCGGATCGTTCAGGAGCACAAGCGCGCCCTTCGGGGTGTTGGATCGCATCCGCGTGGCGGTGCACTCCTCGCGGGTGGGCGCGTCGAACGCCAGCAGTTGCGGATGGAGAAACATCCGCTGCCAGTGGACGTAGAGCCCGCGCCGC
>CAYSPN010000013.1:0-1873 GCA_964432895.1 uncultured Candidatus Kuenenia sp. | reverse complement strand
CTGCCTGGCGGCGTTTGCGGATGCCACGCCGGCCGGCGGCAACTGGCTCCGCAGCGGACTCGAGCGGGCCGTCGAGCGGGCGGGAGACTCGTTGTCGGCCGACGCACTCGTGGCGGTCGTGGCCGACAGGAAACAGCCAGCGAGGGTGAGAGCCCTGGCGTTTGGTTGGCTCAAAGACCGCGATGCGTCGCGGGCCGATGGCCTGCTCGACGAGATGCTCGACGATCCGGCGCTCGACCTCCGGCGCGAGGCGGTCGAGAAGCAGCTCACCGCCGTGGCAACAGCCGATGAGCCGGCGCAGAAGGCCGCGCACCGGCAGTGTCTTGCCGCGGCCCGCGACGTCGACCAGATCGAACGGATCGCGGCGTGGCTCTCCGAGCATGGCGAGAAGGTGAACGTGGCCGAGGTGCTTGGCTTCGTGCGGAACTGGCGGGTGAGCGAGGCGTTCGACAATGCCAAGGGGGTCGGATTCACGAAGGCCTATCCGCCGGAGTCTGCGCTGCCCGCGCGACCGGAGACTCTGCAGTGGCAGGCCGTTGCATCGGCCGACAAGCATGGCGCCATCGATCTCAACGCCGCCATCGCGACGAAGAAGGGCGTGCTCGCCTACGCCGTCGCCGACGTGGTGATGCCGAGGAGCGGACCGGCCGAGGTACGGATCGGCAGCCCGTGCGCCGTCGCTGTGTGGGTGAACGGCAAGCCCGTCATGGCCCACGAGATCTATCATGCCTCCGAGGCGATCGATCAGTATGTGGCTGCGGCGGAGTTTCGCGAGGGCACGAACACCGTCATGGTGAAGTGCTGCCAGAATGAACAGACCGAGCCATGGGCGGCAGACTGGAAGTTTCAGCTGCGGGTGTGCGATTCGCTCGGCTCACCGCTGGCAACGCAGCCCGCACAGGAGAAGGTGCCTGAATGATCATGACGACGCGACGACTGTTGATGGTGGTGATCATGATGCTCTCGTCCTTCGCTGCCGCGGCGGCTGACTGGCCGGAGTTTCTCGGGCCACGCGGCCGTGGTGCGGCGACGGAGCAGGCGATTCGCACTCGCTGGAGCGAGACTGACGGGATCGCTTGGAAGGTCGATATGCCGGGCAGGGGGGCGTCGAGTCCGATCGTGGTTGGTGATCTCGTGGTCGTCACGGCCTCGAGCGGCGCCAGGCAGGATCAGCTTCACATGCTCGCGTTCGACAAGACGAGCGGCCGCACCGTGTGGCACCGTCGGTTCTGGGCCACCGGTCGCACGCTCGCGCATCCCACGAGCGCCGTTGCCGCCGGCACGCCTGCGAGCGATGGGAAGCGGATCGTCGCGCTCTATTCGTCGTGTGATCTGTTCTGTGTCGATCTCGCCGGCCGGCTGCTCTGGCAGCGGAACCTCGCCGTCGAGCATCCGCGGAGCGGCAACGACGTGGGGATGGGGTCGAGCCCGCGGATCGTCGATGGCACTGCGGTCGTGCAGATCGACTGCCAGGGCGACGCCTTCGCGCTGGGGTTGGATGTCGCCACCGGCGAAGACCGCTGGATCGTGCCGCGGGAAAAGATCGCCAGCTGGTCGTCGCCGCTGGCCGTAACAACACCCGAATACGGCGACTGCGTGCTGCTGCAGAGTCCGCGCGGACTGAACCTGCACCGCGTGGCCGACGGAAAAACGGTCTGGTCGTGGAAGGGCGAATGTTCCGGCATTCCCATGACCACGGAATCCGGAGCGATGCTCCGCGTGCCGGCGGACGGGATCGCTTCCGTGTCGCCGACGTCAGGTGATGCCAAGCCGGCGTGGAAGTCGACCAAGCTCTCCTGCGGCATCGCCAGCCCACTGGCCTGGGGCGACTCGATCGCCTGCATCAATCGGGCGGGGGTGCTCTGCATCGGCG
>CAYSPN010000012.1:0-3279 GCA_964432895.1 uncultured Candidatus Kuenenia sp. | reverse complement strand
GAGACTCGCAGGCGGCGGCCGCCCGATCGACCGGCCCGGATGCCGACCGAACGATCGACTCCACGGCCTCGCGGAGTGAGTGGGTGGTGCCGCCGGACCTGCCGCCGACGGCTGCTTTTCTGAAAAGCGGGGCCATGTCGGCGACGAGTTGCACGAAGCGGGCGCGGCTCACGACCAGTTCGCCGACGAGATTGAGCAGCACGTCGAGCCGCTCGACACCGACCCGCATCGTCTCGGCGACCGCACCGCCCTCCGTCGGCGCGGGGGCAGCGGCGGACTCAACCGGTGGCTCGACGTCGAGTTCGACGCCTACGACCCCGTCGACATCGGCGGCGATCGTGATCGCGCTGCCGGCGGCGGCTGTACGGAGCACAATATCGAGGGTCCGCAGGTCGCTGGTGGTGGCAAACTCGGCCGACGCCGGAGTTGACCCGACGACGACGCCGAGGCCGCCGAGCCGCGCGAGCACCAATTCGGCCTTGAGGTCGGCCATGGCAAGTCCAGGAGTGAATTGAACGCGGATCCGGCGGATCCGCTCGTCGGCTGCGGGCCGTTCTTCGAGGGACGGCGAGGGGCGCTCCGCGGGCGTCGGCTCAGGAGGACCTTGAACGCTGGAATTCGGCGGGTTCGTCGCTGTCGGTATGGGCGGCGTCGGCGTCACCGTCGGCATGGATGACGCGGCAGGCTGCGTCGTCTGCCCCAGCTTCTTGACGGCCTCGAGCAGTTCATCGGCCGGTTCGAGTTTCTCCCCCTGCCGCAGCCGATCGTTGCAGTGCCGGAAGTAGTCGATGCACCGCAGGGCCGCCTCGATCGTGGGGCCATCGAGGAGCAGGCTGCCCGACCGCAGTCGCTCAAAGTGGCTTTCGAGGTGATGGGCGAGCCCCGTGATCCTGTCGAGCCCAAGCATTGCCGCCGAGCCCTTGATCGAATGGATCAGTCGAAATGCCTCGGCGATCCGACGGGCGTCGCGGGGCTCCGACTCCAGGCAGAGCAGGAGTTGCACGAGTTGGTCGCACTGCTCGCCCGTCTCGTCGATGTAGACGCTGAGGAATTCCGCCATGTCGTCGGCGGGTATATCCGGGTTGCGGCGGCTGGTGTCGGCCATGGCGGCGATCTTTCAGGGTTTCTGGTAGGCGAAGGTCGAGCGCCGCTCGAGCCCGTTGAGAAAATCGTGCGCCCCGTCGGTTGAACCAGCCACGAGGAAACCGCCACCGTGGAGCGCATCGATCAGGTGCCGCAGGGCGAGCGGTTTCGAGCCGCGATCGAAATAGATCAAGACGTTCCGGATGAAGATGCAGTCGAATGTCGGCCCCGGCATCGGATCCAGGAGGTTGTGCCGGCGGAATTCACAGAGCCCGGCGACGGCGGGCTTGAGCCGCCACGTTTCCCCGCCCTGATCGGCGATGAAGTGTCGGGCGAGGCGTTCCGGACTGACCAGTTCGAGCGCCTTCGGCCCGTAGGTCGCGGCGCGTGCCGTCTGCAGCGCCGTCTCGCAGATGTCGGTGCCGACGACCTGCAGCGTCCAGCCGGCCAGCCGTGGGGCATTCTCCGCCAGGCAGATGGCGAGCGAATACGCCTCCTCCCCGGTGCTGCATGCCGCCGACCACACTCGCAGCAACCGTTCCCGTCGCCCGGCCGTGGCCCGCGCGATCACGCCGTCGAGGAACGGGCCCGCGAACCAGTCGAAGTGATCGTTCGTGCGGAAGAAGTGGGTCTCGTTGGTGGTGATGGCGTCGATGAACGCCTCCAGCTCGCCAGCCACGGTCCCTGCGGTGAGGAGTTTGTAGTAGTCGTCGAACGACTCGAGTCCACGGTCGCGGAGCCGGCGACGGATGCGATTGCTCAGCAGCGCGGTCTTGCCGTCGAGCGTCCAGATTCCGGTCTGCTCATAGATGAACTTTTGGAACATCGTGAACTGTTCGGGTGTCAGCGAGATCAATCCGCTCACGGCAGCTCCTTTCCGCACGCAGCAATGACGCCGGCTCGAGGCGTTATACCCGGAATCGCTTCACGAGGTCACGCAAGCCCTGCGCCTGGGCGCCGAGTTCCTCGGCGCTGGCGGCCATCTGCTCGGCTGCGGCGGCGTTCGACTCGGTGGTCTGCGACACCGACCGGATCGCCTGTTTGACCTCGCCGGCGTTGGCCGACTGGGACTCCGAAGAGGCCGCGATGCTGGCGATTCCCGCCGCCGTCGACTCGACGGCAGAGACGATCGATGCCAGCGACTGCCCGACCTTTTCGGAGAGGTCGGCTCCCTCCTGGACTCGCTGTGTCGATTCGTTGATCAGCTGCGTGATCTCCTTGGCGGCCTCGCTGGCCCGTTCAGCAAGCTTCCGCACCTCGTCGGCGACCACGGCGAACCCGAGTCCGTGCTCGCCCGCCCGCGCTGCCTCAATGGCCGCGTTGAGCGCGAGCAGGTTGGTCTGGGCGGCGATCTCGCTGATCACCTGAATGATGTCGTTGATCTGCTCCGACGACCTGCGGATGGTCCGCATCGAGTCGATGGCATCGTGGACGGCCTGGCTGCCGGCCTGCGCCAGCTGCGTAGTGCGGCTCGCCTGGGCCCGCGATTCGACGGCGCTCTTGGAGATCACCGCGATCGATGACGCGAGCTGCTCCACGGCCGCCGTCATCTGTTCGACGCTGGCCGCCTGCGACTGCGCTCCGTCGCTGAGGCTGCCGGCACTCTCGGCAATCATCCGAGCCCCGTCGTTCTGCTGTTCCGCAGCCTCGGAGATCTGTCGGATGACGTCGCGGAGGTCGCCGAGCATGCGGCCGGCGTTGCCTGCGAGCGCCGCCATGTCGTCATCTCCGTCGGCATCGACGGAGATGGTCAGATCTCCCTTGGCCGCCGCCCCGAAGACATTGGACAGCACGCCCACCTTGGTCTCGAGGCTGTGCTTGTCGGATGCCACCTGCGTCTGCAGGGCTCTTTCCCGTTCCTCGCTGCGCACGCGGTCGGTGATCACGTCCCAGGTGATGAGTGGGCCGATGTAGCGGCCGCTCGAGTCGTTGAGGGCAGAGATGTTGAGGTCGAGCACTTCCGGCCCGAGCGTCACCTGCTCCCGGCGCGGCAGGCTGTCGGGGCTGGCCAGGAGCTTCCAGGGCATATGCGGCGGGGCCGGGAGGATGTCGAGTGAACCACCCATGATCTCTTCGACGCGACGCGGCAAAAGGTGCTGAAACTGCCGCAGCGCCTTCTCCGACGCCGGATTCATGTAGCGGATCGTGCCGCTTGTGTCCGCCTGCATCAGCCGCACCGATGTATTGCCGACCATT
>CAYSPN010000011.1:0-2054 GCA_964432895.1 uncultured Candidatus Kuenenia sp. | reverse complement strand
AGCCATCTCATCGTCCGCGCCCCCGAGGTGGCCCTCAGCCAACGTCCGGCGACGGGGCATGGGCAGCCCCGAACCGTCGCACTCGCGGCTTGCCGGGTTCGCCGAGATGAGGGATGCTCTTGGGCGCGGATACGCCATCCCCAGGAATCAAATAATGCAGCCTCTCGCCTCGCCCGCAACGAGACTCGTCCTCCTCATCGCGACGCTGAGCACCGCCGTCTCCGGCACGGTCGCGGCCGCCGCCGAATGGCCGCAGTGGCGGGGCCCCGACGGCCAGGGCCACGCAGCCACAGCCCACGACCTGCCGGTCACCTGGAGCGAAACCGAAAATATCGCCTGGAAGACGCCGCTCCCAGGCCGGGGCTGGTCGTCGCCGGTGATTGACGGCAAGCAGATCTGGATGACCACGGCGATCGAGACGGAGATCTCCGATGAGGAGAAGAAAAAGCGACTCGAAAGTGTCAAGGCGAGTCAGCCGCTGAATGTCTCCGGGCCGGTGTCGCTGCATGCGCTGTGCGTCGATCGCGACTCGGGAAAACTCCTGCACGACATCGAACTGATGGTCGTCGCTGATCCGCAGCCGATCCACTCGCTCAACTCCTACGCCTCCCCCTCGCCAGTCCTGGCCTCCGGCCGGCTCTACTGCCACTTCGGCGACTTCGGCACCGCATGCGTCGACACCACAACAGCGAAAGTCGTCTGGAAAAACCGTGACCAACGGCTCAACCATGAGAACGGCCCCGGCAGCACCCCCCTGCTCTGGCACGACACGCTGATCTTTCACTGCGACGGCAGCGACACGCAGTCGATCGTCGCCCTCGACGCGGCTACCGGGAAGGTGGCCTGGAAGGCCGCCCGCAGCGGCGAGCTCCGCAGCGATCCACAGCTCAAAAAGGCCTACGGCACGCCGATGGTGCTCACCCTTGGCGGGCGGGAGGTGCTCGTCTCGCCGGCGGCCGACTGGCTCTACGGCTACGACCCCGCCACGGGGAAGGAACTCTGGAAGATGAGCTACGGCGTGCTCGGCTTCTCGATCGTGCCGCGGCCCGTGGCGGCCCACGGGCTGCTCTATATCAGCACCAGCTTCATGCAGCCTGAAATGCTCGCCGTGAAGCTTGGCGACGCAGCGACCGCCCCCACGATCGCCTGGCGGGAGAAGAAGGGCGCTCCCCAGATGCCCTCGCCGCTGGTGGTCGGAGACGAACTCTACATGGTCAGCGACAAGGGTGTCGGCACATGCCTCGACGCGAAGACCGGCGATGCCGTCTGGACGGAACGGCTCGGTGGCAATTTTTCGTCGTCGCCGCTCTACGCCGACGGCCGGATCTACGTGGGCAACCGGGATGGCGCGACCTTCGTGATCAGGCCCGGCCGTACCTTCAGCCTCGAGGCGACGAACCAGCTCGACGGCCAGATCATGGCCACGCCTGCGGCCCTCGACCGGGCGATCTACCTCCGTACCGACAAGGCGATCTACCGGATCGAGAAGCGGTCGCCACAGGCCGCCGCCACCACGCGGCCGGCCGTGACGGCCCGTGCCGTGGCCTTCCAGGCTCCAGCGGCGGCGACGCCCGCGGCACTTGAGGCCGCATCCGCCACGCCCAAGGGCGAGGTGATTTCCTTCAGGTTCGACACGAGCACGATCTACCCGGGGACGGCCCGGGAGGTTTCTGTCTACGTGCCGAAGCAGTACGACGGCACGACGCCAGCCTGCGTGCACGTCAATCAGGACGGCATCCAGTTCAATGCCCCCGAAGTGTTCGACCTCCTGATCGCCGAGAAGCAGATCCCGGTGATGATTGGCGTCTTCGTGAAACCGGGAGTCGTGCCCGCGACCAGGGAGGGGGCCCTCGACCGGTTCAACAGGAGCTTCGAATACGACGGCCTCGGCCCCGACTACGCCCGCTTTCTCCTGGAGGAAATCCTGCCCGCCGTCGAGACGAAGCAAACCTCCGACGGCAGGGCCATCGTGCTCTCGAAGAACGGCAACGACCGTTCGATCGGCGGCACCTCCAGCGGTGCGATCGCGGCTTTCACGGCGGCCTGGGAACGGC
>CAYSPN010000010.1:0-4306 GCA_964432895.1 uncultured Candidatus Kuenenia sp. | reverse complement strand
CAAGTTTCATCGGCTGCGGATGAGCCGCGGCCAGCAGGGCATCGGCATATCGGCGGCGGGCATGTACGGCGTGCTGACGACCGGCAAGCCGGTCAAAATCATCTCGAAGATCGATGCCAAGCACCCGGCCCACTATTCCGAACTGCGGATCGACACGAAGACCAACCAGCCCGAGATCTTGAACGGCAAGGGGGATGGCGTCGACATCCCCGCCGGCAAGGGCGGCGCCGAGTTGATGAAGAAGCACTCGATCGAGTGGGTGGCCGAGAACGACAAGGGCGACGCGATCGAGCACGGCACCCGCGTGACGATCGAGATGGAGGCGAAGTTCCAGCGGGGTCGCGGCAGCGTGGAGGAATATCTCGAGCAGACGGCGATCTCCAACCCTCATGCCCGCATCCACTTCCAGGGGCCGGATGGCCCGGAGCGGATTCTCGAGCGATCCACCGAGGACCTGCCGCCGGAGCCGAAGGAGATCAAGCCGCATCCCTATGGTGTCGAGCTCGGACGCCTCGTGACGATGCTGCAGGAGCATCCGAAATTCACGCTCGCGCAGTTTCTCACGCAGTCGTTCTCCCGCGTCTCGCACGGCACGGCGAAGAAGATCTGCGACATCGCGAAGCTCTCCACTCGCGTCACCACGGGGAAACTCGGCCGGGGTGAGGCCGACGCGCTCTTCAAGGCGATCCAGGAAACAAAAATTCCGCCGCCGGCGACCGACTGTGTGGTGCCGATCGGCGAGCAACGCCTCTTGGCCGGCATCCGGCAGGTGGTGCCTGGCGAATTCTTCACGGCCGCCACCCGGCCGCCGGGGGTCTATCGAGGCAATCCGTTCGTGATCGAGGCGTCGCTGGCCTACGGTGGCGGCCCCTCCGCGCAGAAGGTGTCGCTCGATGCACTCTCCGAGATGGCCGGCGAGAGCGACGCCCGCAGCCTGCGGCAGTTTCTCACCACCACGTTCTCTGGCTTGGGCGGCGAGGCAGCCGACAAGATCCTGGAGGAGGCCCAGCTCGCTCCGCGGCAGTCCCCATCGAAGCTCAAGAAGCCGCAACTGCAGGCTCTGCACGGCGCGATGCAGCACGTCAACTCGGATGATGGGCAGAACATGACAGTGCTGCGGTATGCCAACCGCGTGCCGCTGCAGTTCCAGCCTGCGGCCTGCGCCGTCACGCAGACGATCCTCTCCACCAACTGGCGGTCCTACGGCCTCTCGCAATCCCGCGGCAGCCTGCCGAGCGGCCCGGTCACGGTGATGGTGCACGTGGCGAGCGTCTGGGTGCCGTTCACGAGTGAGTCGAAGGAAGCGATCGCCTCCTATCCGGAAATCCAGAAGGAGATCCGGCTCGCGTTGCAGGCCGTGGGCCGCAAGCTCGGCATGTATCTCAGGCGGCGGCTCCGCGTGGCCCAGGAGGGACAGCGGCGGAGCATCTTCCTGCGGTATCTCAAGGAGGTGGCCGGGGCCGTCTCGACCATCAACGGAATCAACCGGGAGAAGCTCTACGAACAGCTGTTGGCAGTGGCCAAGAAGAAGACGGCCGAGGCCGACGTGAAGCTCGACGATCGCGGCAAGCCGATCCAGGATGAGGAAGAACTCGAGCTTGGCGACAACTGCATTATCGTGCCGCAGACAATGCCCGTCCTGCCGGGAGCCACCGCGGAGTCAGACGCTGAAGGCGATACCGGCGAGAAGCCGACTCGCGGCCGGAAGAAGACGGCCGGAAAGAAACCGGTCGCGGAGGAGCCGGCTGATGAAAAGCCCGCCACCGCGAAAAAGCCCCCGAAGAAGCCCGCCGCGTCACCGCGGAAATCGGCCCCACGTGGACGGAAGTAGGCCGCCGGTTTCACCGGCCCGAAGGCGACATCCCGGCCCAGTCCACTCACAACTTCACGCCCCACACGACCCCACGGGAGCGATTGCGGGGAATCGGCCGCAGTCTTTCGAGCGCCGCGATCGCTGGTGGAACTGT
This sequence comes from uncultured Candidatus Kuenenia sp., assembly GCA_964432895.1. Taxonomy (GTDB): domain Bacteria; phylum Planctomycetota; class Planctomycetia; order Pirellulales; family UBA1268; genus CAMCQY01. Next base: position 2,339 of record CAYSPN010000010.1, on the reverse strand, counting down.
CACCGGCGTGAAGGCGCCGCCGTGCGCGGTGGCGATGGTGATCAGGTTCTGATTCCGGCCCTGCTGTTCGCGGAGCCTGTCCGGATCGACCTGCCCCGTCCGCCGGTCGATCACGCTCTGCTGCACGCCGAAGGTGTGCACGACCGCGCTGCCGAAATCGGCTGCCTCGAGCCGGGTCACGACGTTCGCACCGAGTTCACCGTCGGAGAGCAGATAGACGACATCGGCCCCGAGGCCGCCGGCCAGTCGCACGGCATCGTGGATGCCCTGGCCCCCGCTGCACATCTCGACCGTGCCCAGCCAGGCCCGTAGCATGTGCTTATTTTCCACCGTGGCCGGCTGGAGGGCAGTCGCACCAGACGGATGAAACAGCGGATAGGCGGCATCGCTCGAAAAGATCACGAAAAACGACTGCTCCGGGCGGAGCGAGTCGACAGCCCGCGCGAGTTCGTCGAGGACCGCATGGAAGCTGCCGTCGCGATAGCTGTTGGAGTTGTCGCAGATGAAACAGACGCTCTGTCCCTGTCCGGCACGGCCGAAGAACGTCGCGGCTGCCCCGCCACTTCCCTGCCCGCCGCGCTTCTGCCCACCTCCTCCCTGCCAGCCGCCCGCGACCTCGGCAAGCATGTCTCCGGGATCGAATGACGCCATGTCCGCCACTCCCGTGCCGTCGGCAGACTGCACATCGGCAGACGGCAAGTCGGCGAACAGTTCCTCGGATGGTGGCATCCCGACGTCGGCAAGGGGCTCCGCCGCGATCGCCTCTGCCACTGCCAGTGATTCCATCGCATGGTCGGGCTGCTGCGGATCATCAAACGCCACCACAGTCACCTCATCCGGGGCGGTCTCTGCCGTCTCCAACACCGCCGCGGCTTCTTCCAGTGGCTCCGCTTCACCCAGCGTGATCGCCACTCGCACGGGCTCTGCTTCGACGGTCACATACATCATGGCGAGCCCCAACAGCGCGATCAGGTGCACGATGCCGCTCGCCAGCCCAGGTCCGACGAGAAGGCCTTGACGACGATGGGCCCGCGGTTTCTTCGGCGAGCGATGCTGCACGACGGTCGGCCGCGAACGGGACCCGCGGCTCTCCTGGGCTGCTACGGGGCGGCGACCCAAGGTGCGACTGGTTCGCTCATGCGGGTTCGTGGGAACCTTCCTCTGAGTCGGCGTCAACATCGTTTGGCTGCTGCCGGCGCGTCGCTCCGTCGTCAGCCTGTCCAGTTCGCCGGCTTGCTCACCGATGCGGCGGCCAAGATCGGCCAGCTCTCGCAACACCGCCGCGATCCGATCGTCATTCCTATCCATCGCCGCGCCTCGCATACGCTTTCAATCCAGACCAACGCCGCCGGTTCGGCAGCGCGGGGTCGGCCGGACCTCCGGCGACCCCCTGGATGGGTGACTATACGGGCGTTCATTTTTATGTCAAGTGGCCCAATCAAACGTGTTCGACGAACCGCGTCGTGCACGTGGTCGCCGAACGTGGCATGGGGTGATGCGACCGTTTGAGGCAACATGTCGTTGGAATAAAAGCCCCCGGCGGCAGCCGATGGACTCCAGGTGAGACCACCACCCAACGTGCCATGCCCATCCGGGAACGCCCAACGAACCGGTGTCCCCTGCGGTCTTGTTGGACATGCAAGACGGATGCCCTCGCTCGCGCGTCGGGCTTGCATGGGAACCCCTCTTCATCCAAGCCCGCAGCGCAAGCAAGGGAATAGCCGCCGCCCGAACATTCAGTGCCGAACAGGATCGCACGATGCGATGTTTTTCGTGAACACAGCCCGGCAATCAGGAGAGAATGCCCTTCACGACATTCCCGTGCACGTCGGTGAGCCTGAAATCGCGACCTTGGTAGGGGAAGGTCAGCCGCAGGTGATCGACGCCCATGAGATGCAGGATCGTGGCGTTGAGATCGTGCACGTGCACCGTCTGGTCGGGCGTCGTGATGTTGTAGCAGTAGTCGTCGGTCGCCCCCCAGGTCAGCCCCGGCTTCACGCCAGCCCCTGCCATGAGCATCGTGAAGCACCGCGGATGATGGTCGCGGCCGTAGTTGGTCTCGGTCAGCGCGCCCTGCGAGTAGATCGTCCGCCCGAATTCACCCCCCCACACGATCAGCGTCTCGTCGAGCAGCCCGCGCTGCTGCAGGTCATCGAGCAGGGCGGCCGTGGCCTGGTCGGTGTCCTGCACCTGTCCCTTGATCGCACCCGGCAGTCCGCCGTGGTGGTCCCAGCCCATGTGGAAGCACTGCACGAATCGCACGCCCCGCTCGGAAAGCCTGCGGGCCAGCAGGCAGTTGAAGGCATAGCTGCCGGGGCGGTGGACGTCGGGGCCGTAGG
>CAYSPN010000009.1:0-14722 GCA_964432895.1 uncultured Candidatus Kuenenia sp. | reverse complement strand
TGAGCTCGTCGGCCTGCGTGGCCGCCGCGAAGCCGTCGCGGTAGTAGTTGTGCTGCTCGGCCCCCAGCTTCTGCAGGCTGTCGGCCCCGACATGGTGGTTGGTGAGCACGAGGCCGTCGGCCGAGACGAACGACCCCGAGCCACCCGAGTTGAACCGCACCGACGACTGCTGCAGGTGCGTGAGCCATTCCGGCGACAGCTTCTTCCCCTTGAGGCCAGCCGCGTGGTCCTTCTCCAGTCGCTCAAGCGGCGGATGGCTGAAGAGCCACATCCCCTCGTCGGCTCGCGACACGGCCAGCGGCAACGTGCAGGCTGGCACGAAGCATGCGAGCAACGAAAGAACAACCGTTCGGCTTGAGTGGGTGAACCTGGGCTTGATCGTCTGCATGGTGAGTGTCTTCCCTTGGCTACCGGTATCGTCCAACATCCCCCAAGACTATCGCAAACCCACGCGAGTCCCCTCCACTGCCAGCGAGGAGCGGCGTCTTGTTTCCATACGCTGCGAAAAATTAGCATTTTCCACCAACGCGTGGCAGACTTGGCCAGCGTCGTGAGGCTCCAGGTGTCGTTCGTTGGACGCGTCGGGTCCGCGTCGATGGCTTCGACCCAGCGCGTTCGAAGTCAGACGACGGAATCGGCCACACCACGCCGCTTTTCGAAACCTACGAGACCACCCTCGAGATGGCTGCCGCACCCGCGGTGCATAAACTTGAAGTCCCAGCCGCGGGAAAGCCTCTCTCTTCAGGAAGACTCCAAAACAGGTGGCGGTTGTTATGAAGATAACGCTTGCGAGGCGATGCTGGCTCGGCCTTGCCATCTGCAGCCTGCTCATCTGGATGACGCCGCTGCTGCCGTGCGCCGGTTGCGAGACCGACCGCGACAACCGGGTGGCCATCGTCACAAAGATGCCGGGGCTCGTCGCCTTCTGGGATTTTGTTGCCAGAGAGCCGGACGGGGATCGCCGCTTCGTGGCCCATGTGACGGCCGGCTCGCCGACCGACTATCCGCTCGATGCCGGCAACTACGTTCGGGACTTCTGGGGCGAGGGTCGGGAGGCGACCTATGCCGACTTTCCGCTCTTGGGACGGGGGCCGTTCGGCGACGCGATCCGGATCCGCAAGGAGGATGACCCGACGTTCAGGCCGCTGCTCTCCGTGCCACGTGCAAGGCTCCACGACACGCCACTCGACATCAAGGGGACGGCCAAGTCGGTCACCGTTGTCGTCTGGGCGGTTCGTGAGAGCGGCAACCATGCCCTCGCCGGCATCTGGCATGAGGGAACCGATCTCCAGCAGGACTCGACCAAGGGGATCAAGAGGTCGGAGCGGGGCCAAAGGCAGTACGCCCTCTTCGCCGGTCTCAACAAGGAGGGATCAGCCTGCGGCCATGTTTCAGAAAATGGCGCAAGCTCTTTTCTGAACCGTTACGCCCTCCACAAGTGCAACTCCGCCGCCGTCGCGGCCGCGGTGCCGGCCGACGCCGAACAGGCGGCACTCGATGCGGGCTGGCACTGCTTTGCGATGACGTTCGACCACGAGCGAAACGAGCTTACGGGCTGGCTCGACGGAAAGTCCGGCGATCGCTGGCTCGATGCCCCGCAGAACGACAAGCTGCTCTCGTTCGCCGCCAACGCCTGGCTGCAGTCTCGGCTCCGTCGGCAGGAGGGAATGCAGGAGGGCGAAGACCCGGCCTTCCCCGAGTCGCAGTTCTACACGCCACCGGAGGACAAGCCCGTAGCGGTCAGCGTTGTGAGCCAGAGCGACGACGAGCGGGTGGAGCTGCGGGAGTTTCCGTTTACGAAGCTGCGGGTGACACTGCGGCGGTCGCCTGCGGGCGAGTGGGTGGAGGCCGACTGTCAACTGGCGTCGCTGCGTCTCAACCCCTGGTGGTATCCCCACGACATCTATACTCCCGGCGATGCCACCAGCGGCGGCCCGTTCACGATCGGCCGGGTTATCCACTCGAGCCGTGGCGTCGGCTTCACCGGCTGGATCGGCGGCGTGGCCGTCTTCGATCGGCCGCTCTCCGCCGCCGAACTCCGCGGGCTCGCCGCCGTCACGGCTGTCGCCGCAGCAGCCGACATCCCGGTGCCATAGAAGGCTGGGGCAGCGGACAGAGAAAGAGCTGCGTCCACGTTTCATGGGTTATTGGCTCTTGTCGTCGCGATGCGGTGTGGAATAGCCGTATGCCATACGTCACGCGGACCATCGAGCCTGCGGTTGCGGAGTTCATCCGTCGCCCGGAGCCGCACAAGAACGTGCTGCTCGTCGAGGGGGCCCGGCAGGTCGGCAAGACGAGCCTCATCGACCATTGCATCGCGGCATGCGACAAGAAACCTGCGGTCGCCAACCTCGAGCGCGACGCGCGGCTCCGCTCCCTCATCGATGGCTGCCGCGACTTTGCCGAGTTCGAGCAGGTGCTCGCCGACCGCTTGAAGTTCCGCCCCGGCCCCGAAACGCTCCTGTTCATCGACGAATCCCAGGAGAGCCGGCAACTCGGCCGATTCGTGAGGTTCATGAAGGAGGACTGGCGGCACGCCACCGTCATCCTTTCCGGCTCAACGCTGAGTCGACTGTTTCGCGACGACGTGCGGTATCCCGTCGGCCGCGTTCAGCAGGTGATCGTTTCTGCATTCAGTTTCTCGGAGGATCTCACAGCCGTGGACGAGGGGCCGCTGGCCGCGTTTGTGCGCGGCGAAGAATGGCCCATCACTCCCGCCCGCCACGAGCGACTGCTCGAACTCTACGACGAGTTCCTCGCGACGGGCGGCCTGCCCGCCGCAGTCCTCGCCCACGCAGCCGGCAACGACCACCGCGAGGTGCTCGCCCAGATCGCCGCCGATTACGAGCGGGATTTCATCCGCATCTTCGGCGAGCGGGATGCCGACATCGTGGCCGCCTGCTTCCGCAGCGTCGCCAACTTCGTCGGGAGCCCGTCGAAAACACGACGGTGATCCCGAGCGGGCTCGCGCTCGTCGAGCAGCAGCTCGGCTTCGCGGCCGGTGCCGCCAGCCTGCGGGCTTGGCACGAGCGTGGCCGCGCCGCTCGGCGTGGAGTGGCCCATGCCCGAAGGCTGCGTCCGTCCGGCCGATCGGGCCGCCAGCCTCGCGGAGCTGCGGCTCCACCCCCGCGAACTTCCCGCCAGCGAACTCCTCCCGTTCATCCCCGGCATCGCAGGCATCGACGCCTCAAAGGATCCGCGGCCGGGGCTCGTGGCGGACAGCCTCGCCGCCACGGTCACAGTCCACGCCATCGCCACGGAGCTCCTCGAACACGAAGCTTGGGACTTTGCCGCGATCCGCTATCACGTCCTCGAGCCGCTCTCGCAGGTGTTCATGCGGTATCGCGAGCCATTGCTCGACGGCATCCCGGAACAGGGTGCGGCCACCTACGGCGGCGTGATCGATGCCGGCTATACGCTCCTCGATGCCATGCTCGCGCGGCTCATCGAGCTCGCCGGCCCCGACACCACCGTGATCCTCGTCTCCGACCACGGCTTTCAATCGGGAGCCTGGCGGCCGAATCCCAGCGCCGTAGGCGTAAGTCCGCTGGACTGGCACAGGCCCCTCGGCATTGTCGCTATCACAGGCCCTGGCGTCCGACCCGATCAGCTCATCCACGGCGCGGGGCTCCTTGACATCGCGCCGACCGTGCTCGCGCTGCTCGGCCTGCCGATCGGCGGCGACATGCCAGGGCGAATCCTCGCTGATTCCTATGTCGAGCGACTCAAAGCCGAGCGGATTCCCTCCTGGGAAGCGGTGGACGGGGAGTGCGGCCGGCATCCGCCCGATTCGGTCGAGGATCCCTGGCAGGCCCGAGACGCAATCCGCCAGCTCGTCGACCTCGGCTACAGCGAAACGAGCCCGGCCGAGGAGGCGTAGCTCGCCGCCGCTGCCGCCAGCCAGCCAGGACCTGCACCGCGCCTTTGCCCACTTCGAGGCCCGTAATCTCGACGAGGCGATTGCGGCGCTGCGCCGCGTGATCGCCACCACGCCCCGCAACCTGCAGGCGATTCTGCTGCTGGCCTCGAGCCTGCTTGCCAAGGGAGAGTTGCAGGAATGCCGAGCCCTCGCGGAACAGGTCGCCGCCGATCCGCGGCTCGCCCCGTATGCCTCGCTTCTTCTTGGCGTGCTAGAAACGAGCGAGGGCAACACCGACGAGGCGCTGGCGCAGTTTGCCGAGGCGGAGAAGCAGGGCGGCACGAGCAGCTATCTCCTTGGCAACGTCGCCTGGGCCCACCTTCGCGTGAAGCGTCTCGACGAGACCGCGCGACTCTTCCACGCAGTCCGCGATCTCGAGCCCGATTCCCACCTTGCGTCGATCGGTCTGGCGGTCGTCCATGCCGAACAGGGAAAACCGGCCGAGTCGGTCGACGAGGCGCTGAACGCGATTGGCCAACGCTACTTCTGGCCGGAGGCCCACGCCCAGCTTGGAATCGCGCTCGTCCGCCTCGGCCAGATCGAGCGGGCGATCCAGGCGTTTGAAACGTCGCTCGGCCAGCGGCCCACGGCTCTGGCCCATGGATGGCTGGCGATGATTCACGAACGGGTGACCGGCGACACCTCGAAGGCGACGACGCATCGGCGGATGGCACTGGCCATCCGCGGTGGCCTCGGCAGTGAGTGATTACCGAGACGACGCTCCTCATGACAGCAGAGCCACCAACTCCAAAGTCCTCCGTGCCGGCGATCCGCATCGTCGCTGCCGAAGGGATCGACCGCCGCGCCTGCCGGATGCTCCTGCCAGACAAGCCCGGCGTGGTCGGCTGGTCGCAACTGCTCTTCGCCAAAGACGCGGCGACCGGTGCGATTCTCGGTGCCGCCAAGGGGATGCCGGTGCGGATGGCTTCGGACCAGTTTCAACTTCGCATCGCCGTGCATGTGCCAAAACCGTTTCGGCGTCGCGGCGTGGCCACGGCGCTCGTCGACCATCTCGCGGGCCATGCTAGGGAGCAGCAGTTCACGTCGCTGGCAGTGCTGCTCGAGCCGGGGGACCGCGACGACGCGCTCCCCTTCCTCGGTGCCCGTGGGTTTCAAACGGTCGACCGGATGACGACATTCGAGGCCCGCATCGAGCGGATGGCGGCGTGACTCTTCGAGCGCCGCCGCTGGCTGATCGACCGCGGAGAGATACCAGCCACGGCACGCATCGTGCAACTTTCCGAAGCCCCGATCGAAGCAGTCGCCGAACTCCACGCCCGCAGCATCGGCGGCGTCGCGCCGCACATCGCGGCATCCCTCACAGAGCTGACCCGCAGCCCCGACGGCCGCGACACGGTGGTGCTTCTGATCGACGGCATCGTCCGCGGCTACCACCGGGTCGAGTTCAGGGGTGATCTCTCCATGACGCATGCCCTCGCCGTCACCGAGGATCTGCGTGGCGGCGGGGCCGGCTCTGGCTGGGCCGCGCTCTTGCTCCTGGCCGATCGGGTCGAGGAGGGCAAAAGAAGGGGCATCGTCCGCTCTCGGTTCAGCTGCCTCTCGACGGTTCGCCCCACGCTGCGTCTGGCGAAGATCTTCCAAGCCGACATCGTCAGCATCAGCGAATACCTCTGCCTTGATCTCGTCCGGTGAGAAAAAGAGAAAAAGGTGACAGCCAACCTTTTCCCGGCGAGTGCTCGACGACCGGCTGACGAGGCATGTGGGTGCTGCCATGATCAGCGTAGGAACGTTCTCACTTTTCCGGTATACCTACGGGGACGGTTGGGCAGGGCGTTTCCGCTCCGCCCCCGCGAGAGGTTCCAACGTGGCCGTCGAGCTCCAGCCCTTTTCCTGGCAGAGGATGATCGAAGCCGTGCAAGCCGTTCGTGACCGGGCGCTGCGGGCGACCGCGGCCCTTGAAAAAGCCGGGATCCCTTACGCCGTCGCCGGCGGTAACGCCGTCGCCGCGTGGGTGGCTCGCGTCGATCGAGCCGCGGTCCGCAACACGCAGGATGTCGATATCCTCGTCCGCCGCAGCGATCTGCCGGCCGTGCAGGCGGCGCTCGAGGCCGTTGGATTCGTGCGGGCGAGCGTGATGGGCGTGGAATGCTTTATCGACGGCCCTCAGGGGAGCCCGCGCGACGCCATCCATCTTCTCTTTGCCAATGAAAAGGTCCGGGAGTCGTATCCGCTCCCCACGGCCGACGTCACCGAGCGGGTGGCGGCGGATGACTACTCGATCGTGTCGCTCGAGGCGTTGGTGCGGATGAAGCTCAACTCGAACCGCCGCAAAGACCAACTTCACCTCCTCGACATGCTGTCGCTGGGCCTGATCGACGCCTCCTGGCTGCCGCGGCTGGTCCCCGAGCATGCCGCGAGGCTTCAGCAACTCATCGACGATCCCGACGGGTGACAGGCCAGAAAGCCAGCCGTGCAGCCAGGATTGTGCATCGGGCCGCCCGCTCCTCCAGGGTGTAAGACGGGACGCAGCTCTTTTGGCTTCCTTTTAGCTTCCATGGCGGCGGGCTTCGATCCCACTGGCCGCTGCCGCGTCACCGCGTTGATGCGGTTGCGCTTGTGGAGAGGTCAAAGTTGCACTCTGTGTTGCGGCCCTCGACGGGGCTCATGAGCAACTCCGACCGGCTCCGCTCGCTATAGCGGCCTGGGATGGACTCCTCCAAGATCGGCTCTCCGTTTTGGGAGTCGCCCTTCGGCTTGAAGAGGCTGATCGTCACCGCCATTTTGGTCGGATCGATCGTGGCGGCGTATCGCCCCTCCTTGTCGGTGAAGGCGTGCGACGTACGGCCGTCGCCGGCCACCGGATAAAACATCATCGCCGCCGCGACGAGCGGCTCGCCATCGATCGTAACCCTGCCGCTGACAGTCGTAGCCGCTGGCCGACAACCACAAAGCAACGCAACCGAAACGAAGAACGCCATTCTCGCGGCGATTGCCAAACGAAAAGCCCGGTCGTGGCCTCCGTGCTTCGCCCGCGGCCCGCGATGACGCACAGCGATCTCAGTCAAGTTGCACCGGTCTGCCAGAGTTCATGGTCGAGGCCTCCTGCCAGATGGACAAGCCGATCGAGTTGTCGATGAACCGCACCGAGCCGTCGCACAACGACACGAATATGCCGCCCGAATGGGTGCTCCGTGCGGCGTGCGGCGTGTTCAAGCTTCCCGAGGCATTCTGGCAGGGCAGGTTCACCGGGTCGTAGTCGGCACGGCATCCTTGGCCATAGGTCGTGTCAATACCCGAGTTTGGCGTCGAGAACGTCGAAAAAGCGACGTGGCTCACGCCGCTCCATGGAAACCCACGAGTATCAGCATCGGCATGCGCTGACGTCGTCGTACCGGTGGAATTGGCAGGCAACACTCCTTGATCGACGGGAAAAACGCGAGCCTCCGCCATGAGCAGCGTCTTCGATGAGCCATCGGTGATCTTGGAAAGACTGGTGCAGAACGGAACAGAATTCGATTGCACGGTGCCGCCCTGAAACCCAAAGGGCGCGACGGGAGAGTTCTGGAGCCACCCGGATGTTCCTCCATTGACCATGTAGTTCACCCGGGCGCCGCAATTTCCTGAATTTGTGCCCAGGCTCGAGCCGCGCTTGCATAAAAACGCGTTCGGCCTGTCGCTCGGGCAATAGTAGATCGAGGCGCGTCTCTCGCAGATCGCATTATTCCGCATGCCGTTGATCGGAGTCGCGCCGGTATCGTTGGAGCCCTTCGTAAAGTTCCAGTTCGTATAGAGTTCACCCAATTCGAGATACGGCCACAGAGAAACAACCCACGGCCGAGCGGCAGTTCCCGTGCTCGTGGTGGTTTCCGTTCCGGCGGTCGTTTCACGATTGGCGATGTAGGGAAACGTCCGTTTCGCGTCGTGATGGTTTTGCATGCCCGTTGCCAGTTGCTTGAGATTATTCATGCAGCTGCCGCGGCGGGCACTTTCCCGGGCCTGCTGCACCGCGGGAAGGAGGAGACCGACGAGCACGCCGATGATCGCTATCACGACCAAAAGCTCGACGAGTGTGAAACCTTTCTCCGCCCGCATCATTCGTATCTCCCCCCGCTTTGATTCCAGGCAACGCGACGACACGATGCGGAGACAGCCTCCCGTTCCCCCCGCACGGGCGACTCCTCATCTCCACCGCACCGTCGACGCAACCGCTATCGAACTCCAAAACTTTAAGCAACCGAGCCACGGGCCGCTATGGCGGCGCAAAAAATGTATTCAGAAACCTTAGCAACAATTGATAGAAAGTGGCGGCTCATCTCACTGGCGGTCGATTGCTAAGGATTGCGGGGCTTTTCTGTGCAGTGACGAGCACGCTCTGACTGCGCTGGCGTTATAGTGAGGACATGGGTCCGCGTTTGCCGTCCGACTCGCCAGCGATGCTCTGCGGCACTTCCCCTTCGTGATGCGGCAGGTGTGTGATGGACGAACACCGAATGACTCCTGCCCGGCACCGCGAATTTGTCCAGCAGTTGTTTTTAGACCGAATCCCAGAGATCCGTCGTTTCGCCGGGGCCACTTTGCCTGATCTCTCCCTCGTGGACGAGGTGGTTCAGGAGACGTTCAGGGCGATCACGGCCGACGCTGTTTTCTACGACCCCACGCAGAGCTTTACGGCTTGGCTTCATCCCCACGTGCGCCGCACGGTCATCGAGGTGGGACGGAGGCTGGAGGCCGGGAGCCAGCCTTTTTCGGCAGAGGTTCTCGACAGCCTCACCGCGAGTCAGCCCGAGAGAGCCGCACCCGCGACACTGCGACGGTTCATGAAGGAGTGCGTCGAGGAACTCGCTCCGCAGGCTCGCAAGATCATCGACCTGCGATATCGCAAGGCGCTCAAGCCCCGCGAGGTTGCCAAGCTCATTGGCTGGACCAAGGCCAGCGTTCACGTGACCCTGAGCCGCTCGCGGGCGGCGCTTCGCAAATGCCTCGACAGCAAGCTGGCGGTCGTCGATGGCGACGTGTGGAGGAAAGCAACGTGAACGACATACGGACCAATGAATTGATCGACGCCTTCTTCAACTGCGATCTCGAAGGTGACGACCGTCTCGCGCTCGAGCGACTTCTGCTTCAGTCGCCGCAGGCCCGCGCCATTTTTTGGCGGAAGGCCGAGATTCACGAAGAGTTGCGCGACTGGGGGCTGGAACAATGGGACCGGATCGGTAGCCCACAACTGCCGGGACCGAGGCGGATGCCGTTGGCCCGGCTCCTCTTCGGGGCTGGCCGCGCGGCGAGGGCGGCGGCTTATCCGCTCACACTGCTCGTCGGCTGGCTCGTGGGCATGAGCGTCGCCTGGGCGATGCTGCCGCAGTCGCGGCCTGCCGTGAGCATTCCCCTCGAGCTTGCCAACGGCGGCTTCGAGGATGATTCGGCCACTGCGATTTCGCCGGCTCAGGGCGTCGACCGGCTGGAACGCCTCCAGACCGCGCATGGCGTGTGGACTGGGGATCGCGTGAGGGTGTGCGAGGCCGAGCAGGGCGTCACGCCCGCGGAAGGCAGTCACATGCTCGCATTGGAAAAAGCACTTCCTGGGCCGGGCGATCCGGCCGACACGCGGGCCGACTCCTGTGACCTGTTTCAAGTCGTCGACCTGGCTGCGCATCGCGACCAGATCGCAAAGGGAGGCTGCACGCTCACGGCGTCTGCGCAGTTGATCGACGCGGGTCCACAGCGACCGGTGGCCACCGACTTCGTCGTGCGGGTTTATGTGTTTAGCGGTCTGCCGGAGACCCCGCTGGCGGGCTGGCCTCAGACGCGGCTTGAGGCCTTGGCCACCGGCACGGAGCGGGTGACGTCGTTCGGCGGGCAGAAGGCGTGGCGCGAGATCGCGACACAGTCCGGCCTGCCGAAAGACGCATCGTTTCTGATCCTCCAGATCGACGCCACGAACATGGACCGAACCCCCGGCCGACCGGCAGCGGTGTTCGAACGGCACTATTGCGACAATGTTCGCGTCACGCTCCATGTGCCGTCCGACCAGATGAGTGGCAACTGACGTCTCTCCTCCAGCAGCCCCCCGGAGCAACATCGTGACCATCCACCACAATCTCAACCGTCGCACCGTGCTGAAAGCTGCGGGCACATCGCTGGCCCTGCCGTTCCTGCCGTCGCTCTCGCGGCGGGCCTTCGCCGCAGCGGCGGCGTTAGTCGTGCCAAAGCGGATGATCGCGATCTCCTTCGGCTACGGAATTACCAAAGAAACCTGGCTTCCAGACCCTGCGAAGACGGGCGCGGAGTTCACGCTCTCCGAAGGGCTCAAGCCGCTCGAGCGGCACAAGTCACGAATCACGATCATCCAGGGACTCTCCAACAAGTTCTCCAATGAAGGCCACTGGGGCAGCACGTTCTACCTGACGGGCGCCAACCGCTACGCGGTCCCAGGCCTCAACTTCTACAACTCCGTGTCGGCCGATCAGGTCGTGGCGGAGGAGTATGGCAAGCACACGCGGTTCACATCGCTGCAACTCAACAGCAAGGACAATTACGAAAGCGGCCACGGACCGGGCCTCTCCCTGGCTTGGAACCGGCAGGGAAAGCCGATCGCGGGCATCGACACGTCGCTGGCTCTGTTTCACAAGCTCTTCGGCGACGACGAGGCCTCTCTGGAAGAGCGCCAAAGGGCGCTGACCGAGCAGCGGAGCGTGCTCGACGCCGTGCTCGTGGAGGCCAAAGCGATCGACGGGAAACTGTCGGCCGACGACCGCCGCAAACTCGACGAGTATTTCGAGTCGATCCGCGAGATCGAGACGCGGCTCGCAAAGGACGAGGCCTGGATGGCGCGGCCGAAGCCGAAGGCCGAGGTCGCGCAACCCGCCGCGGAGCCGAACGGCATCGAGGAAACGAGGCTGATGCAAAATCTGATGATCGCCGCACTCCGCACCGACTCGACACGGGTGATCACCTACCGGCAGCCCCACTGGAACCTGATGAAGGCCCTCGACATCGACTACCACCCACACGACGTGAGCCACTACTCGCCCGGCAGCCGCATGGAGGCCTCGCAGAAGCGGGACCTGGAGATGAGCAGGCTCCTCGCGGAATTCATCGACAAGCTGGCGGCGGTGAAAGAGGCCGACGGCTCAACGCTGCTGGACAACGTGTCGCTCTCCTTCGGGAGCAACATCTGCTCCATTCACTCGCTCGACAACTGCCCGACGATCCTGGCGGGCGGAGCCGCGGGCGTGAAGCACGGCCGCCATGTCGTGCTCGCGGCCAAGCAGACTCCGCTGTGCAACCTCTGGGTCACGCTCATGCAGGGGCTCGGCATCGAGGTCGATGCCCATGGTGATTCGACCGGCACGCTCGGCGAACTGACGGCGTAACTGGCTCGGGCGACGTTCCTCCCACCTGGATGCACTACCGATGAAGACGCAATCAGTCGCGATGATGGTCGCACTCGCTGCCGTCATGACAAGTGCGGATGCTGCCGTGCCCACGGCTCGGATGGGCGCCGGCCATGCGGCGTTTCTCAAGACGAATTGCGGGAAGTGCCACGCGGGGGCGGATACCGACAGCGGCGTGCGACTCGACGATCTGCCGCTGGAGATCGCGACGACCGAGGCGGCCGACCGCTGGCAGAAGGTGATGAACGTGCTCAACTCGGGCGAAATGCCGCCGCAGGAGGAGCCGCAGCCCGATCGCGAGGCGAAGACCGAGTTCCTGGGCGATCTTGCCCAGACGCTCGTCGTGGCGCGGAAGGTGATCGGTGAGCAGGGCACGAGGCAGATCATCCGGCGGCTCAACAAGCGGGAATACAAGAACACGATCCGCGATCTCCTCGGCGTGGAGATCGACGTGACGGAACTGCCGCAGGACGGCGGGGCCGGCTCGATGGACACGGTGGGCGCGGGGCTCGCGATGTCGAGCGACCAGTTCGAGTCGTATCTCGCGCTTGGCCGCAAGGCAGTCGAGGAGGCGATGGCGGCCCACAAGGGGGCCACTGCCAAGCCACAGACCTACCACCGCGACAGCGAAACCTTCGTCAACGAGCAGCAGCGGAAGATTATCAAGCAGAAGGAGGAGGCCAACGCCAAGTATGTCGCCTGGACACAGGCCATCGACGAACTGGCGAAGCTTCCCGAGCACGCCGACGTCGTGGCCGACATCACGAAACGGATGGGTGGCCGGGGTGATTTCAAGTCGCAGTACTACCGGGAGTGGGATCGGCTCGTCGGGAAGCCGGCGGTCAAGGATTTCGGCTACAACGACGCGTTTGCAATCGACTTTTTTGGTCGTGACTCCGCGCTCAAGTCGCTGCCGACGCTGCGGAACTATTACGAACAGCCTGCCACCGAGACGGGCGTCTATCTCGGTTGCCACATGGTGCACAACACCGAGTCACACAAAATCCCCGACCGCTGGCCACCCGGGGAATATGTCTACCGCTACCGGATCGCGGCCACCGACGACGCTGAGTGGCATCAGCGGTTCGTGCAGTTCGGCACCAAGGGTGGCGGCCTCGACAATTTCGATCTCATGAGCACGCACGAGGTGACGGGCACGCTCGACGCCCCGCAGATCTTGGAGGTGAAGGTCCGCGTGGGCAGCGGCCCGAACCGGGTCTATTCGATTCGCGAGAAGCGGCGGATCAAGCGGGGCACCGACAACGACCGGTTCATGAAGTCGTTCTACGCGATTGGCCGCGGGCCGACGCCCGTGATCTGGGTCGACTGGGTGGAGATCGAGGGCCCACTGCCGACGGAGCCGGGTAGGTCGGAGCCGGTGTCGCTGATCGCGTCGACCCAGGACGCCAACGGAGCCCGTGACGTGATTGAGCGGCTGGCCACCCGGGCATTTCGTGGCGAATCTCCCAAGACGGACTACGTCGATCGTCTCATGAAGATCTTCGAGGCTCGGCTGACCGCCGGTGATTCGTTCGAGGTGGCCTTAAGGCATCCTCTGGCAGTCGTGCTCGCGTCGCCGCCGTTTCTCTATCTCGCGGAGCCTGGCGTCGCGGGGAAACCGCGGCCGCTGTCGGGCGTCGAGCTGTCGAATCGCCTCTCGTATTTCCTTTGGAGCAGTCCGCCGGACGAGGAACTGCTGGGGTACGCAGCCCAAGGCGAGCGAGCGAGGTCCGCGGTGCTGGCGGCGCAGGTCGATCGCTTGATCGACAGCGACCGATTCGATGCATTCCTCGACGGCTTCCTGCATCAGTGGCTCGACATGGAGCGACTCGACTTCTTCGAGTTTGACGCCCAAAAACACCGCGACTTCGACGACAGCATGAAGAAGGCGGCGAGGCAGGAGGTCTATCGCACGTTTGCTTCCGTGCTACGGAGTGGCGGCAGCCTGCGGGAGCTGTTGTCGAGCGACTATGTCATCGCAAATGGCCTTCTGGCAAAGTACTACGGGCTCGAAGGCGTCAGCGGCGACGAGTTCCGGCGGGTGGCGCTGCCCGCGGGTTCACCGCGGGGTGGCCTTCTGGGGATGGCGGCCATCCACGCGATGGGCAGCGACGGCACGTCGTCTCATCCAATCCACCGGGGCGTGTGGGTGGCGAAGCACCTGTTGAACGACCCGCCGCCGCCGGCGCCGCCGAACGTGCCGCAGCTCTCGCGGCTTGATGGAAAGCTGCTCACGACGCGGGAGCGGTTCGAGGCCCACCAGGACGAGCCGCAGTGTGCGAGCTGCCACCGGCGCTTCGACCCGATCGGCTTCGGGCTCGAAAACTTCGACGCGGCGAGCCTGTGGCGGACGACCGACAGCGACACGAAAAGGGGCCTCGGCACGAAAGAGTGGCAGATCGCCCCGGCAGGCAAGCTTCACGGCGGCCCAGAGTTCGAAGACTTTTTCCAGCTACGGAAGATCGTGGCCGACCGCGTCGACGCCTTCGCGACCGGTTTCACCGAGGCCCTTCTTGAATACGCCCTCGGTCGGCCCTGCGGCTTCGCCGATGACGAACTCGTCCAACAGATCGTGTCACGAGCCCGCGCCAAGGACTGGCAGCTGCGCGAGTTCTTCCAGGCCCTCGTCGCCAGCCCGGAGTTTCAAGCGAAATGAATCGCCCGCATCTGCTTTCGTCGCTCACCATCGTCCTGGCCGCGCTCGCCACCACACCGTTGGCCCGCGGGCAGGGTCCGGCTATCGGCACCGTCGTCTTGAAAGAAGACTTCACCGTCGGCCCGGAGCGGGCCAACCCCCAGGCATTCGGTGGTGGCAAGACCTGGAACATCCCCGATACGTGGGAGTGGCGAGACGGTGCGGCTGCCAGCAGCTACGACCGCACGAAGTTTCCGGGAAAGGCCCATGGCAAATCGATCGATCCCAAATTCAAGGCCCACGATGTCCGCGTCCGCTACCGGGTGAAATTTGAGGCCGAAGGTGCGATGCTCGATATGATCATCAACGCCCCGCTGAAGCCCGGGAAGCCGGGGAGCGTCCTCTGGCACATCGGCGACGTAGTCACCCGCGTCACGACGCCAAACGCCCGTGACGACGTCTCGATCGGCGAGCGCGACTTTACCCGCGACACGAATCATTCGGCACTCGCGGGCAAAAAGCTCGACCCGGCGGTGCTCGAGAAGCCCGAGGGCACCTTCGGCAGCGCGTATGGCATCCCCGGTGCCGCCAAGCACGCGAAGATCGGCCTCGTCACCGACCGGTGGTACGACTTTGTCGTCGAGGTTGTCGGCACGCGGTGGACGCTTTGGGTTGACGGCAAGGAAACGCTCGCGCTCGACCTCAAACGCTCGGATGTCGAGAAAGAATCGATCAACTTCATCGGCTTCGGACCGTTCCTCCTCGACGATATCGTGATCGAGGACCTGCCCCGCAGGTAAAACGTCGAGACTG
>CAYSPN010000008.1:0-1570 GCA_964432895.1 uncultured Candidatus Kuenenia sp. | reverse complement strand
GTCGGTGAGCAGCGTCGTGGACCGATACTTCTCGTCGATCTTCAGCGATGGCTCAAGGATGTGCCTCGTGATCTCGAGCGGCGTCATCTTCGCCTCGAGCTTCGCCAGTTCGGGGCCAAAAGCATTGCCGGCATCGCCCATTTTGTGGCAGGAGATGCAGCTGGCCGTGCGGAACAGCTCGCGGCCATGCACGAACGACCGGCCCTTCTCCATGGCCGCCACGCTCGCCTCCAGGTCAGCCAGCGCCCACTCCGTGCGCGGCCGGCGGTCCTTGAGCAGGTCGTCCTTGATCTCGAGCGGGTGTGCGGCGAGATAGGCAGCAGGGTCGGCGAGATAGGCCTCCAGATCATCCACCACATACATCGCCCCGAACATCCGCCGCCAGTGGCCCGGATAGGTGCAGACATAGGGATAGACTCCTGGCTGCGTCGGCGCCGTGAACGTGACTCGCTGCGTCGCCTGCGGCTGCATCAGCGTGCTGGCCGCTAAAACATCGGACGATTTCGGCACGAAGTTCTGCTTCGCAAACGCCGGATTCTGCGCCTCCTTCTCGGCCAGTTCGCCGACGGTCTGCATGCTGCCAGGCCGCGTGATCACGAAGTTGTGCGGCATGGCGTCGACATTCTCGAGCACGAACAGCACCGGCTTGCCCGCCTGTACCGCGATCGTCTCTTTGTCGTAGTTCATTCGCTCGTAGACCGTACCGATGCGGACGACCCGCACGCCGAGGTCAGCCAGCACTGCCCGGCGGGCCTTCCCCTCGGCCGACGGCAGGAGCGTGGTGAGGTTCTCGGCAAACTGCCAGGCTGCGAGCCCGGCATCACTCGACCGCTCCTCCGAGGAGGCCTTTTTCATCGAGGCAATGAGCGTGTCGAGCAGAGCCGGAGCCTCCGCTGCCGGCCACTGCTGCGCCGGAATCCGGCCGACCGCCCGGATCGCGGCATCACGGTCGACATCCTCACGAATGAACTTCGCGATCCGGGAAAAAACCTCCTGCTCCTTGCCCTTGACGCCTACAACGGCGGCAAACACGGCCCGCCGCACGGCGCCGGCCAGCCGCTCGGGGGCGCTTGTCACCGGAAATTCCGCGGCGAGCGAGGGCGCCGGCTGCTTCTCGATGCGGAACACCTCCTCGCGGCCGTTGTTGAGCGCGATAAGTGTGAAGTTGTCGAGCCGCTTGGCGAGTTCCCCCTCGCCACGGTTGTGGATCACGACCCGCTCAACGCTCTGCTCCCGGCCGAGATCGACCTCCCACCACGGCGTGTTGGTATTTTCCTCCGAGTGCGTCTGGCTCCCCTTTCCGAATTCGGCCGACGTGTTGCCATCGATAGCCCGGGCGGCGTCGCCACCATTGGACGTGTTCTTCTGGGTAGCCCGACCCTGGCGGGCGACATTCGCTCCGCCGGCAAACACCTCCACCTCGGCGAGTGTGAGGGTTCGGCCCTTGCCGGGCAGTTCAATTCGCACGTAGCGAACGGGCGTGCCCGAGCGCACCGCGGCCACCGAGGGGAGACCGTCGAGCAGCGGCAGGATGCGGTCGTAGAGTTTGGCGCCCACGGCGGGATCGCTC
>CAYSPN010000007.1:0-2027 GCA_964432895.1 uncultured Candidatus Kuenenia sp. | reverse complement strand
GAGCAGTTGCCGTGCCGGGGCCTCGAGCCCGCCTGGATCACCCCCCGCGAGCGACGCCGCCGTCGCGCCGGTGGTCGTCTGCACGAGACGGATTCCACCGGAGGCATCCGCCACCGCGAGCAGCCGGGAACGCGGCGACGGTGCCAGTGCCGTGATGCCGTGGGCTGGGCCGCTGCTGGCGACCGCCGCAAACTCTTTCGCGACCGCCATCTGGAGGCCGTCCGTGGCCGCGGCGTCGGCCGCACGGATGGCAAACAGCACCCGCACGACGCCGGCACTGTCGCCGACGGCCAACGCATTGCCGCCGAACACGCGGGCCACGCAGGTCACCTTCTGGAGGTCTGGCTGGAGTTGATCCGGCATCGCGTCGAACGACTCCATCAACACCGGTGATTCGACGTCACGAATCTCGTACCGACGCGCCGACCCATCCTCGGCGATCAGAAACAATTGGTCCCCCAGTTCCGACACCCGCACGAACCGTGGCACGAATCCGTCCACATTCCCTGTGGCATCGGTCGACTTCGCGTCGATGGTCGATCCCGATGCCGTGGTCACCAGTTCGTCAGTGAGCAGGTTGCGGCGCGACGAGATCGTCTCCACCCGCACCCGCCCCTTCGCATCCAACGCGGCCACAAGCGGGCCGCCGCTCAGCATGGTGATGTCGGCGTCGATCACCGGACTTTGGAGAGATGTCGATGCTGGCGCGTCGAAGTCCGTCACCATTCGCACGGTCGCATACTGCCCGGTATGCCCTCGCACAATGACGACATCCTCATGCACGCCGGCCTCTCCCAACGCGAGGCCGACCGCTGCTGGGGGCAGTGCGTCGGCGGCGAGGAACGTCGACTCCAGGCCGATCCGACCGATCCGGAAGGTGCCGTCATCAAACCCGACCACGGCCTGGATGCCACCCGGCAACATGGTGATCGTCGTGGCGCGGGCGAGCCCGCACTCGGCGGCTGTCCGCGTCAGAAGCGGCTTGCCATCGGCCATCGAGAACACCCGTAGAAGCCCCGCGTCAGACGGCTCACCCGACTTCGCCTCCGCGAAGGGGTCGAGGAGCCATGCCACGACGCCAGTCTCATCGGCTCCCAGGCAGGTGGCGACCGTCGCCTTGCCTCCCTTCCACGGCTGTGATGCCGTAGACGAAGACGGAGCCGGTGCCGCGATGGCGGAGGATGCCAGTCCCGAGGTGAGCCGCGCCGGTCGAAACAGCGGCAACGCCACGGCGAGCAGGAAAACCGCCACCGCCAAGACGGCCAGTATCGTGCCGATGCCACCCAGCGTGATGACCGCGTGGGCCAGCGCATCGCCGGCTTTCACCCACGGATGGGTCTTGCGGCGGCGCGAGCGACCCGTGAAGGTGGACTGCGGTGGCATGCCCGGACTCGGGTCTCAGCGGAAGCGGAAGGAGGCTGCGGAAAAACGCTCGGTCTGTCGAACGATCAGGAGATCGGGTCAGGAGATCGGGTCAGGAGATCGCGTCAAGGACTTGTGAGACCGACGCTCTGCAGGGCCCGCTTCGCGATCGGACCGGTGATCGGAAGATAGCCATCCTTCTTCACGTCGGCCTGGCCCGTGGCACTGACGACATAGCGGATGAACTCGCCGCGCAACGGATCGATCGCCCCGCCCGGCTTATGGTTGACGCTCAGGTAGAGAAACCGCGAGAGCGGGTATTCGCCGGTATAGGCAAACCTCGGCTCGGTTTCGACTGCCGGGTCACCCTGCTTGGCCGACAAGGGCACGGCCCGCACGTCGGCGGTGGCGTAGCCGATGCCGCTGTAGCCGATGCCGTATTTATCACTGGCCACGGCCTGCACCACCGCAGAACTCCCCGGCTGCTCTTTCACGGTGGGCTTAAAGTCCCCTTTGAAGAGGGCGTGCTCCTTGAAATAGCCGTAGGTGCCGCTCGTGGCATTGCGGCCGTAGAGGCTGATCGGCTTGTCCTTCCACTCTCCCTCCAGTCCGAGGTCGCCCCAGGTACGGATTTCGTTCTTGCCGCCGCCCGTGCGATTCTTCGA
>CAYSPN010000006.1:0-2576 GCA_964432895.1 uncultured Candidatus Kuenenia sp. | reverse complement strand
ACGTTTGGCGGCACAAGCAGCAGGGCGGCGTTGATGTTCTTCGCTGCCATCGCGTTGGCGGCCAACACCGGCTGCCTCATCCCGATGTATTCCGGTGATCCTGTCCGCCGCGCCGAACAGCTCATCTACACGTCTGAGGATCTGCGGCAGATCACCGACGAATGGGAACGCATCTGGTTCCTCGACCAGCCGTCGCACATGACGCTCTACCGCACACACGGCGGCGTGTTGTAAGCGGCGTTTGCTGATCGGCAAGCTCATCGCAGCACGCTGCCGTGCTGCGCCGCCTAGACCTTGTCGGCGAGATGATCGCCGTCGCGTAGCTGCTGCGGGCAACAGCATGTTCGGCTGTCCGCCGTCTGCTCTTGGCTGCCGAAAACGCCCTGGAACAAATCCTCTCAGGCGGTGCCAGGAAGTTTTGGCACTCACGGGACGCCGCCCTCGCCTTACATGACTAGGCGCCTCTCGCGGCGAGGCCGCGGCGCCCCTATCATGCCGCGTGGCCCGTGCCCTCTCAATGGAGAGGAAAGCCCGCGTTCACGTGTTCTGCGACCACTCCATCCCTTGCCAGGTTTTGACGAATGCTTCCCAGCCACATCCGCTCCGGCTCACGGCAGCGTGTGCGTCGCCGAGACGCTACGCACGCGATGCCGTCAGGCCCCGAGCCACTCGAGACGCGTCATCTGCTGGCGTCATTTTCGCTTGCTGAATCATTTGATGCGCCGTCACCGCACTATGTGCTGGAGAACCACTACGGACCACCCGCCAGCGTGTCGATGGTATCTGGCCGCGGCGGCGTCTTGAATCTGACCTACGAGGCTACCGGTGGAACGCTGAACACAGTCGCGATCGATCCGCTATCGCCGCAACCGTTCGAGACATTCGTAGCGGACTTTGACGTCCGGATGCTCCCGGGTTCTCGAGCGGACGGGCTCGGCTTCGTGTTTCTGAATACCGAAGTATTTGGGGATGCCGGCGCCGCCCCCGCCTTCGCGGAGGACCCAAACGTCGCCGCCTCTTTTGGTGTGGGTTTCGACACGTACTGCAACGATCCATTCGCGTTTCCTGGCTCGGTCGATGCCGGTTGGAACGACGTAACGCTGCACTTCGATGGCAACCAGTACGCGTCAGCAACACTCGGTGACGTCGATCTGGCAAACGGTCATTTTCTCCATGTCTCTGTGCAGACAACGCGAGTGGCAGGCGGCTGCGAAGTGAGCGTTTCTGTCCGCGATACTCAAACGGGGCAGGTCGTCACGCCGTTCTCGCGATACCTCATTCCGGGAATGGCACCCTACCCTGGCCGCCCTGCCTTTGGCGGCCGAACGGGCACCTACGACTCCGGCATCATCATCGACGACATCTCTTTTCGGCAGACTGAGTATTCGTTGACCGTCACCTCGCAGAAGACGCACGACGTGCGTCCAGTCCTGCGAGGAATGCTTCCCGAGCCATCGGCAGCGGTGACAGTCAACGTCGCCGGCCAGGCATATGCGGCCATCAACGACGGAATCGGCGGATGGTATCTTCCGGGGGACGACTTGGAAGCGTCGCTCACTGTCGGGGTCTACGAGGTCTCGGCCATCGCGGTGCTGCAAAACGGCCACGTTCTACAAGACTTCACTCGCGACGAACTGTGGGTCACTGATCCCGCACGTCCGACTGCCTTGATGACGACGACGACAAGCACCGTCAAAGGCGGCCACTTGCCGGTGGTAACCGTGCGACTGAGCGAGGAGTCCAAAGACTTCACGGCCGCCGATATCGTGGTCACCGGAGGCACGTTGTCGGCCCTTGTGCACGCGGGTTCTGCCTCTTTCGCCACTTTTCAGCCATTCGATGGTTTCGTTGGCATTGGCAACCTGTCGATTCCGGCAGGGGCTTTCACCGACATCAGCAACACCGGCAACGCTGCCGTCAGCCTCGAACAGCCTTTCGTCATCAATACTCTGTCGCCAAAGGTGTCGGTCGCCGCGGTCAACAGCACGCTCCGTCGTGGCGAGAAAGGCGACATCCGCTTCGGGCTGAGCCTTCAGACGCAGGATTTCCAGCTTGACGATATTGTTGCCGTCGGCGGCACCATGTCCGAACTGCGCGGCGGCGGAGCCGGCTACTGGGCAACATTCACGCCAACCCCAGGATACGTCGGTACCGGGCACGTCAGTGTCAGGCAGAGAGCATTCGTGAACGGCGCCGGAACTCCGAACCTGAGAGCTGAGCTCGCTGTGCCACTCCTCATCGATGCCTTTGAGGTGCTGCCCGTCGTCATCAGTTTGCCGGAGAAACATGACACGACCCGCCCCGTCAAGGTGGCCGATCTGTTATGGAACGCGGGGGCGTGGGGCACAGCCTCGTTCCTCCTAACCGGCGACGATGCCGGTAGCTTTGAGGTGGTTGGGTCCACCCTTTATCTCAGGGCCGGCGTCACTCTGAACTATGAAGTGAAGCGGTTATATGCGACGACCGTGAGCGTCGTGGGAGCCTCGGTCGGCGGCAGTCCGGTTACCTCGCGGTTCAGTCTTGAAATCACCAACGACGACGAGTCCCCGGCTGTCCCCACGAGTTTCAGCGGCACT
>CAYSPN010000005.1:0-2493 GCA_964432895.1 uncultured Candidatus Kuenenia sp. | reverse complement strand
ACTGTTCCGGGAGTTTGCCGTCACGCTCAGCGTCACGATCATCGTCTCGGCGATCGTCTCCCTGACGCTCACACCGATGATGTGCGCCAAGCTCCTCGCGCACCGCGAGACGACACGGCGGGGATGGCTCTATCGGGCCAGCGAGGCCGTGTTCGACGGCTGCCTGTGGGTCTACGCGGCCACGCTCGGGTTCGTCATGCGGCACCAGGTGGCGACGATGGCCGTCGCAGTGGCCACGCTGGTGGCGACGGCGCAGCTCTACGCGATCGTGCCCAAGGGCTTCTTCCCCGTGCAGGACACGGGGGTGATCCTAGGCATCTCGGAGGCGCCGCAGAGCATCTCGTTCGAAGAGATGGCGGTGCGGCAGCAGCAGCTCAACCGGGTGATCCTCGAGGATCCCGCGGTGGCGAGCCTGTCGAGCTTCATTGGCATCGACGGCACCAACACCACGGTCAACAGCGGTCGCATCCAGATCAACCTCGAGCCCCTGGAAAAGCGGCGGATCTCCGCGACCGACATCATCCGGCGGCTGCAGACGCGGCTCGCCGGCGTGGAGGGCATCACGCTGTTCATGCAGCCCGTGCAGGACCTGTCGGTGGAGACCCGCGTGAGCCGCACGCAGTATCAATACAGCCTCGAGTCGCCCGACGAGGAAGAACTGGCGGAATGGGTGCCGCGGTTCGTGGAACGGCTGCAGTCGCTGCCCGAGCTGAGCGACGTGACTAGCGACCAGCAGAACGAGGGCCTCGAGACCCGCGTCCTGATCGACCGAGACACCGCCTCGCGACTCGGGATCACCCCGCAGATGATCGACGACGCGCTCTACGACGCTTTCGGGCAGCGGCAGATCTCGATCCTCTACACGCAGCTCAATCAATACCGCGTGGTGCTCGAGGTGCAACCGGAATATCGCAACAGTCCCGGCGATATCGGGCAGATGTACGTCAGCGTGCCCGGCAGTGGCGACGAGCCGGGCGACGCCGGCCCGCAGCCGGCATCCGGTGGACAGGCCGGCAGCCGTGTGCCGCTCAGTGCCGTCACGCGGGTCGAGGAGAAGAGCACACCGCTGGCGGTGAACCATCAGGGACAGTTTCCAGTGGTGACGGTGTCGTTCAACCTCGCCCCGGGAGCCTCGCTGGGCGGCGCGGTGCAGGCCATCGATGCGGCACGTACCGCCATTGGCATGCCGCCCGGCATCCAGGCGGCCTTCGAGGGGACGGCGGCCGCGTTCCAAGCGTCGCTCGACAACCAACTGCTGCTCATCCTGGCGGCGATCGTCACCGTGTACATCGTGCTGGGCGTGCTCTACGAGAGCGTGATCCACCCGGTGACGATCCTCTCCACGCTGCCCAGCGCCGGTGTGGGGGCGCTCGTGGCGCTGCTCGCCTACCGGATGGAACTGAGCGTGATCGCACTCATCGGCATCATCCTGTTGATCGGCATCGTGAAGAAGAACGCGATCATGATGATCGATTTCGCATTGGATGCCGAACGCAACGGCATCGACGGCGGGCACGTGGGCCCCGAGGAGGCGATCCGCCAGGCCTGCCTGCTGCGGTTCCGGCCGATCATGATGACCACGATGGCCGCGCTCCTGGGGGCGGTGCCGCTGGCGATGGGCACCGGCGTGGGCTCGGAGTTGCGGCGGCCCCTCGGCATCACGATCATCGGCGGCCTCGTCTTCAGCCAACTGCTCACGCTCTACACCACTCCCGTGATCTATCTGTGGTTCGACAGGCTGGGCCGCCTGTTCCGCCGGGGAGCGGAGTGATGCATTTCTCCGAGTGGTTCATCCGTCGGCCGGTGGGCACGTCGCTGCTGGCGATCGCGATCACGCTCGCCGGTGCGATCTGCTACTTCCTGCTGCCGGTGTCGCCGTTGCCGCAGGTGGAATACCCGACGGTGAGCGTCGGCGCGGCCCTGCCAGGCGCCAGCCCCGAGACGATGGCATCGGCCGTGGCCACGCCCCTGGAGCGGCAGTTCGGCCTGATCTCCGGCATCACCGAGATGACCTCCTCGAGCGCGCTGGGCCAGACGTCCGTGACGCTGCAGTTCGACCTGAACCGCGACATCGATGCCGCCGTCCGCGACGTGCAGGCGGGCATCAACGCCGCCCGCGGCCGGCTGCCGGCGAACCTCCCCGGCAATCCCACCGCCTACAAGGTGAACCCCGCCGACTCGCCGGTGATGATTCTCGTCATGACCTCGCCGCTGCACGACCGGCCGCAGTTACAGGATGCCGCTGCCACGATCGTGCAGACGAAGCTTTCGCAGGTGCCGGGAGTGGGCCAGGTGACGATCAGCGGCGGTTCGTCGCCCGCCGTGCGGGTGAGCATCAACCCCACCGTGCTCGAACGGTATGGGATCGGCCTCGATGAGATTCGCCTGGCCTTGCAGAACGCCAACGCCAACCGGCCCAAGGGGATCATCGACGACGGCACGGCGTCGTGGTCGATCGCCACCACCGACCAGCTGTTCAAGGCCGCCGAATAC
>CAYSPN010000004.1:0-2505 GCA_964432895.1 uncultured Candidatus Kuenenia sp. | reverse complement strand
GCATTGTGTGGACCAGTAGCCGGCTTGTTCATACGTGCCAGCACGTCACAGAGCGCCTCATAGACCCACAATTCCTGTTGCGCGAGCAAGACCTTGGCCGTGGACGGTTTCTTGTCCCAATTGAACGACGCGAAGATCCGCCGCTGGTTCTCCTGGTTCCACGTTGCAAAATAGGGTGACACTTCAGCAACCCCGTCCGCAGGCCCCATGCCGGGCCGCATCATCTCCGGACGAATGGACGGCTGCGGACGGGCGATCGGCGACGATTGGCCTGCCTCGGCGGGATCGAGCATGCCATCTTCCACCCCCAAACGCTTGGGCAGTTCTCGGACCAGCGTCCGCACCATGTCTTGATAACGCTCGAGCAGCCGCGGAGAGAGCTTGCCGTCCGGCTTGAGCGTTTCAGCCGCCTTCACAAAATCGGCCCCCAAGGACTCGGGCCAGACGCGCAGCGGCTGCTGGCTATCCCAGAACTTACGCCACTCGGCGAGCGTTTCGCGTTTCACCCGCATGGTGCTGGTATCGATGTCGTTGGCCCACGAGTCGTTGGGGTGCTGCGGAATTTGTCGCACGTTCTTGAGCGCCGAGATATGCCCCTCGATCTGCTTTTGCACCGCTTCGATCTGGGCGGTCAAATGGCCTTGCGCCACGAACAGCAGCGGCAGCAATACCAGGGGCACGATGATCGCTAACAGCCAAAAATGATGCTTGGCGAACAGCGTCAGCCAGGGACGAGCCGAGTTGGAAACGGAAGCCTTGGCCATGGGGTCGTGACGTTTTCTGGCGAGGTTGGATGGTTGAAAAAGAGAGCGTCGCGCTCCCGTGCAGGTTCATTCACCGGCCGCGGGCGCAGGCGGGGGTGGCGGAGCCTGTCCGGCGGGCCGCGGCTGCCAGCAGAACTGGAGCACAAAGTCATACCGCTTGAGAGTGAGTTCCTGCGGCTCGAGCGGCTGAGTGGGATCAACTCCTGGCCGCAACGGCCCGCCCCCCGCGGCCGGACCGCTGCCTTCACTCAGGTTTGCCACCGGAATCCGCACCGACTTGATGCGTGACGACTCGACGATGACCGGAAAGCCGATACCCAGGTCAGACACACTCACTTTTTGTCCGGTCAACGGGCCTGCCGAGACGGTCACCTTCACATCTCCGCCCATCAGGTTTTTGACGAGCGTGGATCGCAGAAATTGCGCTCCTTCCAAAGGCTTGTGCCGCGGTTCGTTGTGGAAGTGATGGCCCCGCAATTCAATGACCCAGCCGGGGCCGGAGGGGCCGGCGACCGCATCCTTCGTTTCCGCCGTGGCGGCTTCCTCGCCGGTTGCAGCAGCGGCCGGTGCATCCGGATTGGGGGAGGGTTGCTCGCCGCCCGCAGTTTTCTCGGCATTTTCGGCCGCTTGCTCCCCCTGTTTTTCCGCCGCCGCATCCTCCGCGATATGGGTTTCCGCCCACTGCTGTTTGAGACCGCCAAACCACTCCGCAAGATCGGTGAAATACTGGCAGTCCATGCTGTCGAGGTGAAGTTCCTGCCGATCGGCCGGATTCTCTGGCACCGCGGCCCCTTCATCCCGCGGCAGCAGCGTCTGCACCGCCCGTACCATGTCGAGCGCCTCGAACCGCTGGTTTTGGACTTTCGCCAGCCACTGCTGCTGGGCAATAGCGGCTGTCTGCCGTTCGCGTACCTGGCCGATGGCTGCCGTGGCAGCCGCCGATTGTTTTTTGACTGCGTCGGCCTTGCCGAACGCCGCCGCATACAGATCAGGGGCATACGCCGTCCACGCAGCGAATATCCCGAAGAAATTGATCATCGCCGCGGCCAAGAGCCCGACCAGCGCACCCACGGCCCACGGCTTCTTGGATTCGATGATGCGTTCGAGCACGATCTCATCCGGCAGCAGGTTCGTGCCGATGCCGGACACGTTGGCCGCCTGCAAGGCGAGGCCGTAGGCGGTTCCAAACGCGAGCTGGTGCTCCCGGAAGGCCGGGTTCGCCAGCACCGACGCCCCTTCCAATCCGTTGAACTTGTCCAGTCGCTGCACATCGAGTTGCAACTGCTGTCCGACGAAGTCGGTCAGCCCGCGGAGTTTTGTCGCATTCCCCAACAACAGCACTTTGCCGATGGTCGCCGTCCGATCGGTGCCCGTGAAGTAGTTCAACGACCGCTGCAGTTCGGAAGCGAATTCATTGAAAACCGGCTTCATCATCTTGAAGACGGCCTTCGGATCTTCCGCCTTGACGGCGTTGCGCTTCAGGTTTTCGGCTCTGGAAAACGTGAGCTTCATCCCCTGCACGAGGGCCTTGGTGAAGTTGCTGCCGCCTGACGGAATGCTACGCTGCCAGATCCGCCGGCCGTTGGTGACGACCAGGTCGGTGGAATCCACCCCGACCGACACCAACGCGATCGATGGGGCCGGCTGATCAGGGTCCAGCGTTGCAGGGTCTGGTAGCTGGTCGAACATGGCCATGTTGGCCAACGCGATCGGCGCCAACTGCAGAACATCGACGTGGATG
>CAYSPN010000003.1:0-1933 GCA_964432895.1 uncultured Candidatus Kuenenia sp. | reverse complement strand
TCAGCCGAGCTGCCGGAGCCGGAAGGTAGGAGGCTGTGGTGGCTCGGCTCTTCCTTGGTGGCGTTCGGATCGTCTTGTCCGCATCGACGAACGGCCGAGCCATTCTCTGTCGGAGCGAGGAGGCGGCGACATGAGGTGGCGGAGCGGTCTGTGGATTGGAGTGGCAGTACTCGCGGCGGTTACAGTTGGTGCGGCTGCCGCGACGATCACGGTGAACCCGGGTGGCAGCATCCAGGCGGCGATCAACGCGGCGGCCTCAGGCGATACGATCGCTGTCGCGGCGGGGACCTACTCCGGGGCGCTAACGGTCAACAAGACGCTCACGATCATTGGCGATGCCGGGTGCAAGATCCAGGGGCCGGGAAGCGGGAACGGGTTCCTCATCCAGGCCGCCGGAGTGACCATCGATGGGTTCGAGGTCACCGGGTTCGCGATCGGAGTCCGAAGTTACGGCGGAGTCGGGACGAACTACGGCGCCCTCACAGTGAGGAACGCGAACCTTCATCACAATAGCCAGAATGGGATACTCCTGGTCTATGACACGTTCAGCTCGGTGGCGATCGAGAACAGCACGATTGCGAACAACACTCAGAACGGGATCGGAATCGCGAACGGCGCCAAGTTGGGAGCGCTCAACCTGAGCGGCACCGTGGTCCAGGGCAACAAGAATAGCGGCATCTACATCGCCAATTCCGGGACCACGATCAGCTCCGGTAGCTTCTCTGGAGTGACTCTCGCATCGAACTCCTGGCAGGGTCTTCACGTTGAAGGCGGGGCGTCGTTTAGCAATGTCACGATCAGCGGCGGTGCAATCCAAGGCAACCAGTTCGGCATCGTAACGAAGACATCGACGATCACGAACCTCGCCTTGGACGGCGTGGCAGTTCAGAACAACACGGGATCCGGTCTCACTTTCACCGGCACGGTCACCGGCCTGACGATCGAGGATTGCGTGTTCGCCGGCAACGCCTGGGAGCACATTGATCTCGGCCTCTCGTGGATGGGCTCGTTGGCCCTCTCGAACTGTGTCGTGCGCGGAAATGTCTTCGGTGACGGCCCGTGGTACTCGGTCTACGTTCAGAGCGCCACGTTCGCGTCCGGACAGCTCATCGTCACGCAGAACGAGTTCCTCAAGGCATGGAGCTACGGCGTCTGCAACACCACGGGAAATCTCGTCCTCGCCTACAATAACTGGTGGGGGCATGCCAACGGTCCGAATGTCGTCGCCTACAAGTCGGCGAACGTCGACTACAGCCCTTGGCTTGCTAACGGGATCGCCGCCGGCACATGGCTGTTCATTGTGGACGACGTAGGGCCGGTGGGCGCATCCGGCTACCTCCAGCCCGCCCTCGATGCCGCACAGGACGGCGACACCGTGCATGTCCGCGGCGGAAGCTATGTCACTCAGGGACTGATCCACAGCGGGATCGTCTTGGAGGGCGAGACAGGCGCATTCATCAAAGCCCCCGGAAGCGGGAAGACGTATACCGTCGACGAGTCCTCGAGCACCTTCGACCCGATCCTCTTCGCATACGGCGGCGTGATGACAGGGACACACGTATCCGGGTCGGCCCGCATCCAGGCCGACATCCTGGGTTTCGACATTGACGGCCAGAACAGTGCGCAGGCAAGCCCGCGGTTTGTCGGCATTCTTCTGCGCAACGTCGATGGCGCGGTGTCGGGAAACACGATCCACGACATGTACGACGCCGACGGCCAAGGGAATGGGCCGGAGACGTTTGGGATCCTCGTGTACGGGGACTCCGGCGCAACCATCTCGGGGAACACCGTCTCCGAGTTCAGCCGCGGTGGGATCGTTGCTCGCGGCGACGACGGCGCAGCCGCGGATCCCGACGTACTGATCCAGGGGAACACGGTGACGGGAAATGGGTCCGAGGCAGGCACGGACTGGTGGGCCGAGAATGGAATTCAG
>CAYSPN010000002.1:0-3988 GCA_964432895.1 uncultured Candidatus Kuenenia sp. | reverse complement strand
ACGGGTCGGGTTTCTCGATCTCGAGAATTTCTATCCCGCCGGCGACCGCTTTCAGTTGGCCAGCAAGCTCAACACCGTGGCGGCCGCGCCCGGCTTCGAGGCCTGGCTCGAAGGGGATCCGCTCGACGTGGGCCGCCTGCTCTGGACGCCGGCCGGCAAGCCGCGGGTGGCCGTCGTCTCGATCGCGCATCTCAGCGATGCGCAGCGGATGGCCTTCGTGACGCTGCTCGCGGGGCAGACGGTGGCCTGGATGCGGTCCCAGGGCGGCACGTCATCTCTCAAGGCGATGTTTCTGATGGACGAGGTCTTCGGCTACCTGCCGCCGACCGCCAACCCGCCCAGCAAGACGCCGATCCTCACGCTCCTGAAGCAGGCCCGAGCCTACGGCCTCGGCATCGTGCTCGCCACCCAGAATCCCGTTGACCTCGACTACAAGGGGCTTTCGAACGCCGGCACCTGGTTCCTCGGCCGGCTCCAGACGGCCCGCGACAAGGCCCGTGTGCTCGACGGCCTGGAGGGGGCGGCCTCGTCGGCCGGAAAGTCGTTCGACCGCGCGAAGGTCGACCGCCTCCTGTCGGGCTTGGAGCAGCGGATGTTCCTGCTCCACAGCGTGCACGACGACGAAGAGACGGTGTTTCAGTCGAGGTGGACGATGGCCTATCTCCGCGGGCCGCTCCTGCGCGAGGAGATCCGGCGGCTCACGCAGGCCGCGACGTCGCAGACCACACCGACGATGGCGGCGTCGGCGCAGGCGGCTCCCTTCGGGGGCGGTGCGGCGAGTGCCGATCGCGACACCAGGCCTGCCGGCGGCGCCCGGCCGCTCCTGCCGCCAGGCGTGCGCGAGGTGTTTCTCGCGCCGCGGCATGCGATTCCGCTTGATGGCGTGGTGCACTACCGGCCCTCGATCCTCGGCCGCGGCCGGGTGCGGTTTGTGAAGGCGGCCGCGCGGATCGACATCAATCGGGAGGTTTTCTGCCTCGCGCCCGCCAGTGATTCGCTCGGCGAATCGGCCTGGGAGCAGGCCGACCAGTATGCCGACCCGCCGGAGGTGGAGCCGGCGCCGCGGACGGGCACCTTCGCATCGCTGCCTTCCGCGCTCGCGGGCCCGAAGGGCTATGCGTCGCTGGCCACGGCGCTCAAGGGGCACCTCGGCCGCACGTCGCGGCTGGTGCTCTGGGCGGCCCACGAGGTCGACGCGGTGTCGCGGCCGGATGAGAGCGAGGCCGACTTTCGGGTGCGGATCGCGCAGAAGGTGAGGGAATGGCGCGATGCGGAGATCGACCGGGTCCGCGATCGCAATGCGGCCAAGCTGGCGTCGCTCACCGATCGAATCGACCGGGCCCGTCAGAAGGTCGAGCGGGAGCGGGCCGAGGCGAAGAACAAGTCGATGCAGACTTACGTGTCGATCGGGTCGGCCGTGCTCGGAGCGCTCCTGGGACGAAAGGCGGCCACGTCCACAAACATCGGCCGGGCGGCCACCTCGATGCGGTCGGCGAGCCGATCGGCGCGGCAGCAGGCGGATGTCGTGCATGCGGAAGAGAGCCTCGCGACGCTCGAGGAGCGGCGGCAGGTCATCGAGGACGAAGTGGCAGCCGAACTCGAGCGGATCCGACTGGAGTCGAGCCCGGAGCGGATTCAGCTGGATGAAATAGAGATTCCGGCCCGCAAGACCGACATCGCTGTCGATGACGTGGTGCTGGCGTGGGTGCCGCAGGAGCCTTCGGAAAGCGGAAGGCGGAGAGCGGAAAGCGGGGGCTGGTGATGGGCGGATCCGCTGCGGCCCGGGAGATCGTGCTGGTCGACTGTCCAGACGACGTGGGGCTGATCCACCGGATCACGGGCGTGCTCGCGGCGCATCGTCTCAACATCGAGAGCAACCACGAGTTCGTCGACACCGATGCGCGGCATTTTTTCTTCCGCGCGGAGGTGATGCCGGCCGCTGGCGAGGCCGCGTTGCCGGCGAGCGGTGTTCTGGCGACGGAACTCGCCCGCGTGCTGCCGTCGGCGGCCCGCGTGCGGGTGACGCGGGCGGAGCGGCGGCCGATCGTGGTCTGCGCCACCCGCGAGCCGCACTGCCTCGGCGAACTGCTGCTGCTCGACGCCGTGGGCGACCTACCGGGGCGGATCGTGGCGGTGATCAGCAACCACGATATGCTCCGCGGGCTCGTCGAACGGTTCGGCCTGCCCTTTCATCATCTGCCCCATCACGATGCGTCGGGCCACGACCTGCCGCGGCAGACACACGAGGCTGAGTTGGCCCGGGTGATCGATGGCTACTCGCCGGAATATGTCGTCTTGGCCCGCTACATGCGGGTGCTCTCCGAGGGCTTCGTCACGCGGTATCCCGACCGCATCGTGAACATCCATCATTCCTTCCTGCCGGCGTTCGCGGGCGCGAGCCCCTACCGGCAGGCGTTTGCACGGGGTGTGAAGGTGATCGGCGCCACCGCGCACATCGTCACCGCGGAACTCGACGACGGGCCGATCATCGCGCAGGACGTGATCCATGTCGACCACACCTTCACGCCCGCGCGGATGGCGCAGGCGGGACGCGATGTGGAGAAGCTCGTGCTCGCGAAGGCGGTGCGGCTGGTGCTCGAGGAGCGGGTCTTCCTCCACGGACGCCGCACGGTCGTGTTTGGGTGAGGCCGCCCGCATTCCCTTGCTGGCGCTGCGGGCTTGGATGAGACGCCACCCATGCAAGCCCGACGCGCGAGCGAGGGCAATGGCTGGTGCGAGTATCGCGTCACTCCGCCAGCAGATTCCGGAGTGTTGCGATGGCCCGCATGCGGAGTCGCGACACCGTGCCCTCGCAGACATCGAGCACGTGGGCGATGACCGCCTGGTTTTTGCCCTCGAGCAACAGCTCGATCACCAGCCGCTCCCGGGGCGGGAGGTGCGGGATCGCCTCGTGCAGGCGGAGGCAGATGTCTGCCTGCAGCGACGACGCGTCGTCGCTTGGGGCAGCACGCACGTGCACGTGTTTCAATGTCTGCTGGTCGAGGAGCGAGAAGACAGTGGCATGTCTGTTCCTGCGACGCCAGGCTCGGGCCACGTCGGCGGCCCGCTCCCTTGAGAGCCAGACAATGAAAGCGAGGCCCGGATCGGCAAGGCGTGAGTTGCCGCTGCTGTCGGTTCGGGGAGCAAACAGTGCCACCGGGCGGTCGCTCGTCGACGATTCCGACAGCCGCCGGAGATGATCGAGCAGCAGCGAGATCGCCTCATCGACCGCGGACGGATCATGAATTCCCAGTCGGTGCAGCGTGGCCGTGATCATGCGATGTGCGATGGGGCTGACGATGCCCCACAGCCGTTCGAGGCAGGCTTTCTCGCCCCTCGCCTGCCAGTCGAGCAGGTTCGATGTGATCGACGCGGGATCGTCATGGCGAGCCGAGCGTGTCATCGACTCAGTCCTGGCAGGACTGTCGTTCGAGACATCCCGCGAGTCGGACTGTTCGTGGACGTCTGGTGAAATCCCCATGCAGACCCCGCGGAGCCTCCGCAAATAGTGTTCGTCACACGAATCACTGACGACAGGATCCCATCCGTACTGGCACGGTTGGTCCAAGGCAAAAGTCGTTCCAACCGGGAGCGTCCAATAGCTGACACGAGAGACTTTTCCCGGTTGCGTTTTCCATCCAAGCCCGACGCGCCAGCGAGGGAATCCGGGCCTGATTTCTGGTTGATGGATCGCGATTTCCCTTGCTTGCGCTGCGGGCTTGGATGGAGCACTTCAAGCGTTTGCGAAGAACAGTCAACTTCGGAGTGCTCTCAGTAGGATCTGCTCCCGTGTCAGCGTTTGGATGGGCATCCTGAAGAAACCGAAGGCGTCGCGCAAGGCTTCGCGTTTTGCGGCGTATCCTCTGTAAGGGGGGTCTCTTTCCTCGCAATGGAGTGCGATATGGCCTTCAGTCTGGAATACTGTGCGGACATGTTGTCGAAGGCGCGGGTTCGGCATCATGTCGATGTCGAACACAACGTGATTCGG
>CAYSPN010000001.1:0-1738 GCA_964432895.1 uncultured Candidatus Kuenenia sp. | reverse complement strand
CGGCCTGCTGCTCGAGGAGCAGGCCGCCGACCTGCGTCAAGCCGGCCTGCATCGGCTCAACGTCAGTCTCGACGCGCTCAGCGAGCAGGTCTTTGAGCAGATCGCACGGCGGCAGGGCCTCGATCGCGTGCTGGCCGGGCTGGCGGCGGCCAAGGCTGCCGGCTTCCGGTCGATCCGCATCAACGCCGTCTCGATCCGCGGGCTCACCGAAGGGGAGATCGTGCCGTTGGCACAATTCTGCCGACGTGAGGGATTCCACCTGCGGTTCATCGAATTCATGCCGCTCGACGGCGAATCGTCATGGTCTGATGGACAGGTGCTCTCCGGCCGTGAGGTCCGCGACATCCTCACGCGGCACCTGGGGCCGCTCGTGCCCGCTGCCCGCGCCGACGCCGGCCAGCCCGCGATCGACTATGCGTATGCCGATCACGCTATCGCAAACGACTCGGCAGATCCTGATGGTCCGCCCACGCATGCCGCCGGCGTCGGCTTCATCGATCCGGTGACGCAGCCCTTTTGCGACCGATGCGACCGGCTGCGGCTCACGGCCGATGGGCAGTTTCGCAACTGCCTGTTCTCCACCACGGAGTGGGACGCGCGGCAGGTGCTCCGCACCGGCGGCTCCGACGATGAGATCGCCCGTCTGCTTCACGACTGCGTGCAGGCGAAGCGGGCAGC
This sequence comes from uncultured Candidatus Kuenenia sp., assembly GCA_964432895.1. Taxonomy (GTDB): domain Bacteria; phylum Planctomycetota; class Planctomycetia; order Pirellulales; family UBA1268; genus CAMCQY01. Next base: position 1,060 of record CAYSPN010000001.1, on the reverse strand, counting down.
GCACGGCATCGGCACCCCGACATTCGAACGGCCGGTCCGTGCGATGTATCAGATCGGAGGATGAGCGTGGCTGATCTCGCAGATGCGGCTGACCTCGCTGGAGCAGGGCCCATCCGCCGGTATCTCGACAACGCGGCCACCTCGTGGCCCAAGCCGCCGGAGGTGTTCGCCGCGTGGGAACAGGCCGGCCGGGTGATCGGTGCCGCCGCCGGCCGGGCCACGTATCGCGAGGCGGTCGAGGCCGACGCGATTCGCTCGCGGTGCCGTGCCGCCGTGGCCCGACTGCTCGGCGATGTCGACCCGCAGCGGGTGGCCTTCCCTGCGGGCGCCACGCTCGGCCTCAACATGGCGATCCACGGCCTGCTGTCCCATGGCGACCACGTGATCGCCACGGCCGCCGATCACAACGCGACCCTCCGTCCCCTCACGTGGCTCGCGGACCGTGGCGTGATCGAACTCTCGATCGTGCCCTGCGACGGTGCGGGCCGCGTCGACCCCGACACGGTCGCGCGGGCGTGGCGGCCGGCCACGCGGCTGGTGACCTGCTCGCATGCCTCCAATGTGACTGGCGCCGTGCAGGATGCGCGGGCTCTTGGCCGGATCGCGCACGAACGCGACGGACTCTTCCTGCTCGACGCGGCGCAATCGCTCGGCCAGATCGCCTGCACAGCCGACGGCTGCGATGCCGACCTCATCGTCGCCCCCTCCCACAAGTGGCTGCTGGGGCCGGCCGGCGCGGGCATCCTCTGGGCGCGTTCCGGAATCGATCTCGATCCGCTCGTGCAGGGAGGCACAGGCTCCGCCAGCGACAGCCTCGCCATGCCCGACCGCTTCACCGATCGCATGGAGGCGGGCACGCCCGACCTGCCTGCGCTCGCCGGATTGGTGGCGGCGACCGAGTGGCTCGCCGCAGAGGCGCTCGCCACGGTAGGCCAACGCTGCCGCGGGCTGGCCGACGATGCCGCCGAGCGGCTTGGAGATATTGACGGCGTCCGTGTGATCGGGCCGCGAGCGCCCCAGGCCCCTGCCGGCGGTGGAGCAGCGGCTGTGGGAATTGTGA